>NZ_JAYGHM010000011.1:0-109246 GCF_034931125.1 Rivularia sp. UHCC 0363
TTTCGGTAGCTTTGTCCATATTTGGGCAGTTATTAGCGAACAGTTGCTAGCCCCTGTTTTTGTAGGAACTCGTGTTCCCATGAGAACCCTACTTGATTATCTTGAGGCTGGTGATCCACTAGAGGTATTTCTAGACCATTTTCCCAGTGTCAGTCGAGAGCAGGCGATCGCATCTCTTGAATTAGCAAAAGAAATGTTGACAGCCTATGCGAATCCTGCTTGATGAATGCGCCCCGCGCCCTTTAAAGCGTGAACTTGCTGATAATGTACATACACACCGACCATCGAGAGTTGATCGGTTTTAAAGCAGAGATTTCTTCCGGTGGTTGATGGGCAACTTTACCAGGAAAAATATATTTTATCGGTTTCGATTAATTGTTTGGCAAGAGATAAAGGGATAACCCCGATACTTCACTGAAAATTCTGTTTAAGCAAGCAAATAGGGAGTTTATACGGAATAGTTCTTTTGAATAACCCTGTATGGGGATTTATACTGAATATTTTCTTTATAAACCGTCTAAAAAGGTTGATTATAAGGAAAGTTTCGGTATAATGCTGGAAATGGGGGGATTAAACAGAATAGTTCAGTATAAATACCTTATAGAAGGGGATTATATGGAAACGTTCGGTATAATAAATAGTTATGCTGCTCAAGTTCTTGGTGATGGACATTAGCGCTCAGTATCAAGATAAAATCAACCAAGTTTACGTGCTGAATCGGTGGGGATGATGACTGAAACTTCCTGGACATTAACAATTACAACTGAACGGCTAATCCTTCGACCTCAGCAACTCACGGATTACGAGCATTGGTATGCTGGATTTGCTGGACGAATGGAAAGTCAGCATCAGTATGATGATGGGTTAGTGAGCTTGGAACATTGCGATCATGTATGGTTCACGAATCTATGCCAGCGACATCAGCAAGAAGCCTTGTCTGATCTCTTCTTTATATTTGGAATTTTTGATCGCAATACGGAAGAGCATTTCGGAAACATTGATCTGTCAACGATCAAACGAGAAAATTATCAATGGGCAGAGATCGGATACGCAATCCACAATCAACACTGGAGAAAAGGTATTGGGAGAGAGGCAGTTCAAGCCGCTCTAGTTGCAGGATTTGAGTCACTTGGCTATCACCGTATTGAAGCCGTCATCAATGTTGATAATTATGCCTCCATTGCTCTAGCTGAAAGTGTCGGGATGCAAGAAGAGTGTATTCGTCACGGCTTTCTCTACGAAAATGAACAATGGGTCGATCAACTTATTTATGCTGCCTCGCCTTGTGATATGAATTTAGTCGAAAAACCACCAGCGATCGCCGCATAACAATGCCCATGCACACCGACCGTCGAAAGTTGATCGGCTATGATGCAGAGGCTATCTGCGGCGGGTGATGGGCAACGTTAGCGGTCATTGCAGCCGGACTTCGGAAAACTGGTTAAAGGTACCGTGATAAGGTACGCAGATAACGTGAGGAAGTATGAAAAAACTAAATGAACCAAGCGCAACCCCTTTTTCTCAGACGTTCTTTCATGGAACAAAGGCTGACCTTAAGCTAGGGGATTTAATAGAAGCTGGGTTTAATTCAAACTTCGGGCAAAATAAAAAAGCAAAATACATCTTCTTGGCAGCAACTCTGGATGCTGCCATTTGGGGTGCTGAGCTTGCGCTTGGAGAAGGTCGCGAAAGAATTTACTTGGTCGAACCAACAGGTTCAATTGAGAACGACCCCGATTTAACCGACAGAAAGTTCCCAGGGAATCCAACAATGTCTTATCGCTCCATACACGCCTTTAAGGTTGTCGGTGAAGTTTCAATCTGGCAAGGACATTCAGCAGAACAAGTCAAAGCGATGAAAGATGGATTAGTTAAGCTTAAAGAACAAGGAATTGAGTCACTAAATGACCGCTAACATCCCCTGCACCGAAACGTATCAAGATAGTTGGTTGGGTTGAAAAGGATCTGCGTCCGGTGAGCGCAACCGTTACCAGAAAAAATTTATTTAATCGCTTGCGCCCTCATTGTCATTTCGCCTAACCTCTTCTACGAAAATAGCGCGACTAAACACATACAATAATTTTAAATATTGAGGAATTAAATTCACCTCCACGTTGTCATCATTACACCGAAAAATAGTATAAATACTCCCAATATTTTCCTAACTGTAATTGGGTCTTGGGGAGATGCTAACCAACCAAAATGACTGACAACCAAAGCCATAATAATTTGTCCGGCGACGAAGAGAATAAAAAATGGTCCTGCTCCCAATTTTGGAATCAAAAAAGTAGAACCCAATACCAAAAAAGCACTGATAAAACCGCTCAAATACAAATAGTTAGGAACATCTCGCAGTCTACCAACCGCACTAAAATTCCCTGTGAAGGAAAATAAACAAATCGTGGTAATCGCACCCAAAAGATAAAATGGAATATTCGCAAGTAAAGCTGAACCAACGTATTTACCCACCACACCATTCATCGGTAAATAAATAGAAGTAATCACCCCCATGAAAAACGCGATCGCCAAAAATAGCAAAGATGGCATTGACATTGTAGAAATATCCTTAAAATAAATAACTACCAGGCTCTTGAATATTGGTTGGGATAGACGTGATTCTCTGCCCGTAAGACTTTCGCGGCTCGATGCGACCAATAAGGGTCTCGTAGTAGTTCGCGCCCTAGTAACACCATATCAGCTTGTTCTGTACGGATAATATGCTCGGCTTGCTCTGGACTTGTAATCATTCCGACTGCGGCTGTAGGTATATTTGCTTGATGACGAATGCGATCGCTTAATGGGGTTTGATATCCAGCACCAACGGGAATCTTGACACCAGGAAGCAATCCCCCGGAAGAACAATCAATTAAATCAACACCAAGGCTTTTCAGCTTTTGACTGAGGCTAATACTTTGTTCAATATCCCATCCTCCTTCCACCCAATCGGTTGCAGAAATTCTCACCCACAAAGGTAATTGGTCGGGAATTATACTCCGCACCACCTCAACAATTTCCACGAGTAACCGAATGCGATTCTCAAAACTACCACCATAATCATCGCAGCGATGATTGCTTAAAGGAGAGAGAAATTCATGTAATAAGTATCCGTGGGCTGCGTGGATTTCAATGACTTGGAAACCTGCTGTCACTGCTCGCTGGGCTGATGCTCCAAAAGCTTGTTTCAGATGCTCGATATCTGCAACCGTCATTGCCACAGGAATCGGACTAATATCATTAAATGTAATGCCGCTGGGAGCTACTACTGGTCGCCACCCTCCTGCGGTTTCTGGCAAAGGATTACCTCCCTCCCAAGGAACAGCACAGCTAGCTTTGCGTCCAGCATGAGCCAGTTGTACCCCTGCAACTGCACCAGCTTGGCGAATCAATGTGGCAATTTTAGCTAACATTTCGATGTGGTCATCTGACCAAATCCCCAAGTCACCGGGGGAAATTCTTCCGCTTGGTTCCACTGCTGCGGCTTCGGTAAATACCAATCCCGCACCACCAACCGCACGACTAGCCAAATGCACCAAATGCCAATCATTAGCAAAACCATCTTGACTCGAATATTGACACATCGGAGAAACACCAATCCGATTGCGAAAATTTACCCCTCGTTGTTGAAATTCTTCAAAAAGTTTGCTCATGATTTTCTTTCTAGATATTCAAGATTAAAATTGGATTTTATCGTCTTTCAAATATTTTCTAAGCCAAAAGACTAATTTGTTGTTGGAGAATTGCGATCGCGGCTTCTGGTTCTAAGCGATTACGATAATCTACATCGATATGTGCCAAAATCACTTTTCGCTGTTGATTAATTACAAAGGTTGCTGGTACTGGTAAAACCCAATCATCTGTACCATTAATATCTGGTAATGCATGTCCTAATTCTGCATATAACTTTCTCAATTCATCCGGTAAACTAAAAGCTATTCCATAAGCTTGGGCAACTTTTGAACCAACATCGCTCAAAACATCAAATTCCAAATTGTTTTTCTCGACTGTACTTAAAGATGCATCAGGAATTTGGGGAGAAACAGCAATTAAGGAAGCACCACTAGCTTGAATTTGTGGTAGCAATTGCTGATAGGCACGTAATTCTAAATTACAATAAGGACACCAACCACCCCGATAGAATGTCAGAATTACTGGTCCTTTGGCGAGTTGTTCTGCAAGATTAATTGGTTTGCCAATGGCATTTGTGAGTGTAAAATCTCCGGCAATATCTCCGACTTTTAAAGTTTCTCTTTCGATAAATTCTTTTGCGAGTGCATCGGTAGCACGCTGCATAATTGCAGCTTTTTCGGCAGGAAATTTATTGATAAATTCAGCACGGAATGCATCGAGAGCAGCTTGTAAATTCATGATTTTCTCCTAATTAATTGCCATACTTGACTTGTTTTCTGGGTAGAGGCGTTATACATCACGCCTCTACAGGTAGGTATAATATTTTTGGTAAAATTACTGTGGTAACATACCCGCAAATTGCTTTTCTACAGCTTTTGGGTCTTGCTGAATACCTGCAAAAACCTCTTGTGATACGGAATCAGGATAGACATCTTCGTTACCTTGTTCGACCCCTTGTAATGCTGCTTGGGCAATTTGGATAGGTGGAAATTTGTCTAAAGGAACACCTTCTGACATCGCAGTATCTACAGGTCCGGGGAATACTCCTACAACTAAGGTTCCTTGTTGAGCAAGCTCGGCGCGTACACCTTGGGTAAGGGAGTATAATGCAGCCTTGGAAGCGCTGTAGGATGCAAATACGGGTACATTGACAACCGAAGAAATCGAAAGCAAGTTGATAATTGCACCTCCACCATTTTGTTTGAGAATCGGTGCAAAAGCGCGAATCATGTACAACGTGCCGAAATAATTCGTGGACATCTCCCACTGAGCAGTTTCTATGCTATTTGGAGCAAAAAATCCACCGCTACCTAAAACCCCTGCATTGTTGATGAGTAAATTTACATCTTGTATTTGCTGTGCGACTTGGATGATTTGGTCGGGATTAGTTATATCTAAGGCTACAGGAATAATTTTTTCTGGCGCAATTGCAATTACATCTTGTAACGATTCCAGATTGCGTGCTGTTGCATATATACGTTTTGCACCTGCTTGATGTAATGCTTCAACGAATGCTTTACCGATTCCGCGATTTGCACCAGTTACTAAAGCTGTGGTTGTATTGATATCCATAATTCGATTCCCCTTGATAATTTACTTGATTTACTTGATTTGCGGTGTTTTTGTGTTCTTTCCGCTTCGATATATTCATCATCATTTATGTGGCTGAGTTTGAGAAGTAGGTAAATTGGAATATGATTTATGCTAATTTGGAATGAATGTAGGTACAAATTACCCTAGTGTCCACAAACTCGTTAAATTATGGACAAAATCGAATGTATGACAACCTTTGTGCGTGTGGTGGAAACGGGTAGTTTCTCGGCAGTTGCACGGGAAATAGGCACGACACAACCTACCATTAGCAAGCAAATAGCTGCCTTGGAGGAATATTTAGATATACAGTTGTTGATACGTTCAACCCGCAGTCTGCGTTTAACCGATGAGGGAGAGAGGTTTTACGAACATTGTCGTCAGGTTATCGAAGCAGTTACAGTCGCAGAAGCGAGTGTGGGGAAAAGAGTCAAACCTAGTGGTTTGTTACGGGTTAATTGTCCGGTTTCTTTTGGACATTTCGTCATTATGCCCTTAATGAAAAGTTTTTTGATGCGATATCCAGAAATAAAAATCGATTTAACTATGAGCGACCAATTTATCGATTTAGTTGAAACAGGGGTGGATGTAGCAATTAGAATTGGAGATGTGAGAGATACAGCTTTAATCAGTAAAAGAATCGGCATTACTCGCCGAATTACAGTCGCTACAAATGATTATTTTCAACAAGCTGGTGAACCCCAAACACCATCAGATTTAATACAACATAATTGTATTGTTTATACTCAGTTGTTAACTGGCAATGAATGGTATTTTCAAAGACAGACCGAAACGATTAAAGTACGAGTTAACGGAAACTTTCAAGCAAATAATTCTACAGCAATTAGGGAAGCGGTTTTAGCGGGGATTGGCATTGCTGTTTCGCCAGTTTGGTTATTTGGAGATGTGATTAATACCGATAAATTGAAATCTATCTTGCCAGATTATGAGCCTACCCCTCTACCAATTTATGCTATGTATAGGAGAACTCGATTTACTCCTATAAAAGTTCAATGTTTTATTGATTTTTTAAATACAGAATTTCAAATTAATCCCTGGGTTTCTGACTATGGTCATGGCGAGACTGTAGTCGGGTAGCAAGGCTATATCGCACCCCGCCACCTCAGAACCGGACGTGCGACGCAAACCGCTGTCGGTGGAAGGATAATATTGCCGTTTTTATATGCTTATGCTTCCAATTAACTGAGGTGACGGGTGAAGATTGCGCGGGTGAGGTGCGTGAGGCGATTTGGGCGGCGCGGGATAGGTTGGATGAGGAGGGGTAGTTGCTCAAATATCCGCCTTGGAATAAATTTAAAATAAATTTCAAGACTGTATCGGCAATTCGATCAACTTTACAATACCCCCATCAATAACCTGGATTTGCAACTCGTAACCTTCCATCAATGACATCCCAACGAGTGGATCGCACTCAGCCTCATCAATTGGAATTGTTAAAAACTGTCCATCCCAAACTACCGTTGCTTCATATATATCAAAAATACTTTCGCTACCATCTGCTAGTAATGCTCTTCCGCGTCTTTTCCAGTTTAGTTGTAGTTCAGCAATCAAATCTGGAGGTAAGCAAAGCCACCCATCGAAACCTGTATCTATCACTGCATCTCGTTTGTGTACCTTTCCTTGTTTATCGCAAATTGCAATTGGAATAATTGGCTCGTAGTCAGAATTAACTTTCCCTATTATCATCTTGTTTTTGCTTTTTGAGTGCGACTTGCACCAAACCGACGAACATACTTAGAACCTACTTTTACAATCCAAATTTGTGCGCTTGGATAACGTTTCTCAAGACGATTACATACTGAAATTTCATCATTATCTATTTCCCATGCACCTGTAGTAATGTCGATGGCGACTATCTTACCTTGACTATCTGCTTGGAGTTGTGGATAAATATCGCGTGTATAAATTTCATCCCCCACTCGTCCAAATTCTTCTTTACTGTATTGTGGTTTTAAGGCTGCCATATCTAGGTTGCTGGCTTTTACAATGTTTGACTATATAAACATAACGTTTTTTGATTGAATCTAATACAGTTGAAAGCCTTTCAAGGTGGGATTGAAGATTTTTTGTGAATATACCGCTGAAAATAGTAAATAGTACTGTGTAGTGGAATTACGGCTATCCGGTTAACGGTATTTATTAGTAGTATTGGAACATATTACCGGGTTAAGCTCAAAAGTATTATTAGATAAGGTTTTTATTGGCTCTGTAATCTTTTCATTTCCTGCTGCACGTCTAATGCAATCTCCAATGCTTCATTCAACAACCTACCATGTTCAGAAGCTTGTTCGCTGACTTGCATTTGGGTTAACGTTGCTAAATTATTCGCAAGTAATTCAGAATTATTTACAATAAAATTATTATTTTCTCTTAAAATTCTTTCGGTTTTCAAAGCACGAACTAAATCTGCTCTGGTGTATTTAAGAGCTTCGATAACTCGTTTTCTTTCTTTAATAGTAACTTGATTTCCTGCTTCTTCAATTCGATCGTTAATATTGATCGCTTTGACTACGGCATTAAATCTATCAACTTCATGTAAAAGAGTATTTAAAGAATATGTCAAATTATTTTTAACAGTTGCAATTCTTCTTTTCCAAATAATGTAAAATAACAACTGAGTAACAGCACCGCCAATAAAGCAAAGTTGAATGAGTGCTAACCAAGAAGGAAGCGGTACCCATTGAGCAAACATCTTAATAACTAAATCAAATACAATATAACAGCTAAGTATTATTGATAATCCGACAAAAATTGCAGTTGCACCTTCTGGACCTTTGACTCTTTGAAGAAACTGCTTGATTGATAATTTTAACGGTTGAAAAATAACGATTAATTCATCACGAACAGGCAAATTCGTCAACTTTTGCAGTTCTTTTTGAGTAATGGCTAAGCCTTTTAAATCATCGCGCACAGCTTCCAAATCCCCACCAGAATTTTGACCTATTATATCCCAATCAAACTAAGTCACATTCAAGAATTATTAATCAAATATCAATTGAAAATATTGTAGACTTTAGTTTTGATGCAAGAATCATTTATTCTATCCTTACCTATTGGTAAAAAAATAGAGAGTTGGACACAAAAACATCAGTTAAACACGAAAATATAATTACTTTGATAATGCTACCGTCTAAGTGGCAGCTTTCTCATCGCGTTCTTAAGTACTTAAAGACGTTTTATCTAGTCCCGTTTTTATACTTCGTAGCATTCTCAGCCTCGCCAGGAAAACTTTTAGAAACTGTATAAATTATACATTTATGACTAACAGTCAGCCAAATTTTGAAATTTCCCTATGCAGTTCAGAGAATGTGTTCTTTAGTTACCTACTTTTAAATTAGCGACTTCGATGCAGCGTACTCCTAAGACTTGCTATAATGTTAAACCGAATTTTGGCAACATTCCATAAAAAAAGTATCGAAACATTAAGGAATGTTGCATTTCAATTAAATAGTGGGGGTAAAGCGGAAAATCGGTCGAAACTCCGTGGTAGGATGCCGAGGAGGTAAGTCAAGTATGGGAGAAGACCTTTGACACTTAGGGTTGCTGTTGTTGGCTCTGGTCCTGCGGGTTCGTCTGCTGCCGAAACTTTAGCGAAGGCAGGGATTGAAACCTATTTATTTGAACGTAAGTTAGACAATGCTAAACCTTGCGGTGGTGCGATACCGCTGTGTATGGTAGCTGAGTTTGACCTACCGGCTGAGATTATTGATCGCCGAGTACGGAAAATGAAGATGATTTCTCCCTCGAATCGCGAGGTTGATATCAATCTAATAAAACAAGATGAATATATAGGAATGTGTCGTCGTGAAGTTTTAGATGGCTTCATGCGAGATCGGGCGGCTAAATTAGGCGCTCATTTAATTAATGCCACGGTTCATAAATTAGATTTTCCCAAAAATAATACAGATCCTTATACTATCCATTACGTTGACCATACAGAAGGTGGAGCGCAAGGTATTGCGAAAACACTGAAAGTTGATTTAATTATCGGCGCTGATGGTGCAAATTCCCGTATTGCTAAGGAAATGGATGCTGGGGATTATAACTACGCGATCGCCTTTCAAGAGCGCATCCGTCTTCCTGAAGACAAGATGGCATACTACAATGATTTGGCAGAAATGTATGTCGGGAATGATGTCTCTACCGATTTCTACGCTTGGGTTTTCCCTAAATACGACCACGTAGCTGTGGGTACGGGTACGATGCACGTTAATAAAGCCAGCATTAAGCAATTGCAAGCTGGTATACGCGCTCGTGCTGCCAGAAAACTTGCTGGTGGTAAAATCATCAAAGTTGAAGCGCACCCTATACCCGAACACCCCCGTCCCCGTCGCGTTGTCGGACGCATTGCATTAGTAGGTGATGCAGCTGGTTACGTCACCAAGTCTTCGGGAGAAGGAATTTACTTTGCGGCAAAATCCGGACGGATGTGTGCTGAAACCATCGTAGAAATCTCTAATAGCGGACAGTCTATCCCCACGGAAGCCGATTTAAAAGTCTATTTGAAGCGCTGGGATAAAAAATACGGTCTTACCTACAAAGTACTCGACATCTTGCAAAACGTATTTTACCGTTCCGATGCAACCCGCGAAGCATTTGTAGAAATGTGTAGCGACCTTGATGTTCAACGGTTGACTTTTGACAGCTATCTCTACAAGACAGTTGTTCCAGCTAATCCCTTCACTCAAATGAAAATTACCGCCAAAACTATTGGTAGTTTAATTCGCGGTAACGCTCTGGCACCTTAAAATAGATTGGGAGAAAAAAGTTTTTAATTTCTCCTCTTAATTCCTAACTTCCCTATCGGGTGTATCGCGGTTCTTACCAAGAATACACCTGATTTTTTATTTATAATCAGAATCAAATTTGACAAAAGCTGCGGATTTAACATACTATCATTAAGTGTAAATACATAAGTATCGACTGTTTATTGCTCATGAATCAGTCATCTTAGTCACATACATATGAAAATATCACTTAATTATGTTATGCACTCAAACAACACTATGATTATTAATTGAATTTACTCATTTTCTCTATCCCCCTAAACTGCACTGGTTTATATTCTGTATTCGATTCCGTTTTAAGCATCTGTGTAGATTTAGTAAAGACAGATAGTTTTTAATAAAGTTCCCTAAATAAAAATATTTACAATACTTTCATCGTGAATATGAAGATTGTGTAAATACTTTGATAATTATTAGCTAAATCTACGTGTCTTTACTAACGTAGACAAGTTGGTTATATATCATTTGCTCCCTTATAGGAGTCCAAATATAAGTATGAAATTAAGCTCATTTTTTAACACAAATTTATTGTCGCTTGCAGTTGGAATTTTGAGTGCGATCGGCGTTCCTAATCAAGTTGAAGCTGCTGTTTTTTCGGGTGAGGTTAGCGGTATTTGGAAACAACCGCAGCCAGGAATAAATACTAAACCTGTTTATAGTGGTGTAGGAACAAATGCATTTAGTTGGGGAGATCCAACTCGGTTTAAAAATGCGTCAGCTAATCAGCTTGTATTTGAAGGAAGTTCTTTTTCTGCCGATACAGGTTCTTTGTTTAAGATTGGATATTTAACGTATCGTAACGGCACGGTACTTTTGGATACAAGCGTAGAATCTGTACCTTTAAATCTCAAACTATCTTTTAACAAACCACCTGAAGTAAACCAAGATTTTAACTATGATTACGAATTTTACCTAGAAAATGTTCCCAATCTTTCAGACAATCCAGAATTAAATGCGGATTTTGTATTTGTGACTAAGAATAACGCTAAACCTAGTTTTGTATATGGTGGTAATACATATACTTTATCTTTAACTGGCTTTATTCAAGATAACGGTAAAACAAATGTCAGCGAATTCCGGGTACTTGAAGGAGAAAAGACTACCGCTGCTATTTTTGCTCGAATCAATAAAGTCTCCCTATCTAAACAAGTTCCCGAACCAGGTTTTCTCTTAGGTTTATCTGCACTTGGCATTTACTTAGTTGCTCAGAAAAAAATCAACAAAACTAACTAAATAATTTGCCAGCAATTTGAAAGTAGCTAAGCAAATATAGTGAGTACTTTAGCAGCAAGCAATCATTTGCGATCGCACCCCATAACGTGAGATAAATCCGGTTTGTGTGAATGACTTGTAGGGATCAATGCACCCTTACTAAGAGCCGATCAAAGTAATAGATGATAAAATCGCGCTCGTTAGTTTAAAAATCTCTTCATGCATCAACAAACAATTTTATAATTCAAAAATATTTATTAATACATTAGATTGGCTATTACCCATAACCCTACAAGTGATGAAAAAGCACCAAGCCAAAGCATCCAAGGTTGCATAAATGATTATCTCCTTAAATTTGATTTGTATATTAGTTATCTAAATATATTTTAAAAGATTAACTTATCTAATTAGCTCTATCTTTAGTCTTAGAAAGTTGGTAGGTTGGGTTAGACACGACAATCAATTTGACTTTTAACAAGAATCTTTTTTACCGTGTCGTAACCCAACATCTTGTTTATTTATCCGTTTGGGATAATGTTGGGTTACGACGCTATATGAATTTCGGTATTGAGAATAATTATTATAAATGCGCCGTGAAGCCAACCTACTGTCTGATAATTAATAATTGATAATTAATTTACACCCGCACCTCATCGCAAGGGATAATTGATAATTGATAATTGTTAATTGATAACTGAATGCCTACTCTAACAACCCTACCCGCTTTACCAGAAACTATTGACGGCTTACCAAATATTTCTGGCTCGGAAAAACAGGTTCTAGAAGTCGTAAACCAAAATTCACCCGTCTTCCTACCTACAACAAATCTCCGCTTAGAAGATATCACTGCTACTTTCGCTGTAGCGCTACATATGCACCAACCGACAATTCCTGCTGGTGCAAACGGCGAATATATCAGTCATCTGCAATATATGTTTGAACACCAAGGTGAAGGTGACAATCATAATGCGGCACCTTTTGCTAATTGTTACAGCCGTATGGGTGATATTATCCCCGAATTAGTTAGCCAAGGTTGCAATCCCCGCGTCATGTTGGATTACTCTGGCAATCTTCTGTGGGGATTTCAACAGATGGGGCGCAGAGATATCATAGATAATCTCAAACGTATCACCTGCGATTCTACATATCAACCTTATGTGGAATGGTTGGGTACAATGTGGGGTCATGCTGTAGTTCCTTCTACGCCGATACCGGATATAAAATTACACATCCAGGCATGGCAGCATTATTTTGCAGCAATTTTCGGTTGGGATGCACTAGCGCGAGTTAAAGGTTTTTCGCCTCCTGAAATGCACCTCCCTAACCATCCCGATACTTTATATGAATATGTCAAAGCGCTCAAAGAATGCGGTTACAAGTGGTTGATGGTGCAGGAGCATTCAGTACAAACACTTAACGGCGAAGCACTAAAAAATAAGCATATACCACATAAACTTGTAGCTCGAAATTCTCAAGGTGAAACCGTAAGTATTACCGCTTTGATTAAAACTCAAGGTTCAGATACTAAATTAGTTGCTCAAATGCAGCCTTATTACGAAGCGAAATCTTTAAGCTCGCAAGGTAATGGGAGTTTTCCACCAATAGTTACTCAAATTGGTGACGGTGAAAACGGTGGAGTAATGATGAACGAATTTCCTCCCGGATATAAGCAAGCTTGGCACGATATGAAGCAAAACGGTGGAGGAACAAAAGGGGTTGTTGGAGTTAACGGAACTGAATATTTAGAATTAATTGAAAATGCTGGTGCAAAACCTGAAGATTACCCAGCTTGTCAGCCAGTGGGACAATATTTAATTTGGGAACGAGTATCGGATTCTCAAAATGTAGAGCAAGTTATAGAACAGTTGAAACAAGAAAACCCCAACTTTCATATGGATGGTGCTTCTTGGACAAACAATATCAGTTGGGTAAAGGGATATGAAAATGTATTAAATCCCATGAATCAACTTAGCGTGTTGTTTCATCAGAGATTTGATTCGTTATTGCAAGCCGATGAATCTACTACTCAACAAACCGAATACCGCAAAGCTTTATTAGATAATTTCTTATTGCAAACAAGCTGTTTTCGTTATTGGGGACAAGGTACCTGGACTGATTATGCAAGAGAAATTTATCAACGAGGGGAAAGGTTGCTTCAAGGTTAAAGGTTAAAGGTTAAAGGTAAAATTCGTTGGTAGTTGGTAGGTTGGGTTAGACGCACGAAGAAAATAGTTCTTAACTGGTGGTAGTTGGTAGGTTGGGTTAGGCGCATGAAGGAAATAGGTTTGAACGAAAAATTAATCGAAGCGCCGTAACCCAACATTTAATTGTCGGTATTCAATCCTATTCCATATTAGATTAGGAGTCACGATACTGTTGTTTATCCACAATCGCCATGTTGGGTTACTCTAATTGATTAATATAGATTCTCGTTAATAGTTAAATTTGGTTTTCGTAACTAATCCAACCTACTGGCTTACAGATGGTGCGTGACGCGAACAAACTTACAACCACTCACAAAATTTATTAAAACGTCACACACTAGGGTGTTGACTTTGATAGAATTTACCCGTTTTTGGCTCATGCATTAACTGGTTCCCAGCCTCCGGCTGGGAACCCATGACAGTCGGCTCTGCCGACCGTCAAAAGCCAACACAAAAACTGTATGAACTTTTAGCCCAAAAAAACTACAGAGTCAACAGCCTAGTCACACACCCTACAAATGAATGACTGCAAACTATCAAAACTTAGATAAATAAAAAG
Organism: Rivularia sp. UHCC 0363; assembly: GCF_034931125.1. Classification (NCBI taxonomy): domain Bacteria; kingdom Bacillati; phylum Cyanobacteriota; class Cyanophyceae; order Nostocales; family Rivulariaceae; genus Rivularia; species Rivularia sp. UHCC 0363. Next base: position 14,001 of record NZ_JAYGHM010000011.1, read on the forward strand.
TAGTAGACTAAAGTTAGAGCTATTTTAATAGTTAAATATGACTACAGCCTATATTATATTAGCGATTTTGATGACGGGGGGTACAATCTCCACTTTGGGCGATCGCCTTAAAAGAAAAATCCGCAAAGAACGACTTTCACTATTTAATCTCCGTCCCAAACATACGATATCGCTGGTAGCGATGCTCACGGGGATGTCAATTTCGGCATCAACTCTTTTAATTCTGTTTACAATGGATCAAGATGTGCGACAAGCAGTATTTCAGCCAGAAATTCAAAGTAAATCGGAACAGCTAACAACAGTAAATCAGCCTCAAGTAGAAATTAAGCAAGTTAGTGAAAGTTAGTAATTTGCAATTATTAGGCATTAAAAATAGGATATGACAGCATTCTCATTATTTGTAATTCCCAATCCCCAATTTCCATAATTAAGTAGCAATAATATGCAAATCAACACTAGTGAGGGCTTCCATTAACTTTTGTACTATTGAGCCTTTAAATAAAATCTCCCAACGAGAATGACGAGTTTCACCAATCACAATTTGAGTAATGCGTTCTTTGCGAGCCACATCAATAATAGTTTTTGACAGGTTTGAAGAGTTAATTTGTAAAAATTCACCACCAAATTCTTCAGATAAACGTTGGCAAGTCTCAACGTGTAACGTTTCTTGACGAGAAAGAAAACGTCCAGTATTATTTACAAATAATATATATAATTTCGCATTCATGTAATTGGCAATACGTGCGCCACGTCGCAGTAGTTGAATTGAATTTGGATAGGTAGAAACGCAAACCAATATTCTTTCTTGTATATTGCAGTAATTTAGATTATTCTCTTCAATTTTTTCTTCTTCAATGTTATCAGCAATTTCTCGTAAAGCTAATTCCCGTAATGCAATTAAATTGCTTTTTTTAAAGAAGTTTTGTAGAGATTTGTCTATTTTTGCTGCTGCATATATTTTTCCTTCTTGCAACCGTTCCTGTAAAGTTTCGGGAGTAACATCGACAACAATGACTTCATCTGCTGCTTCTAAAACACTGTCTGGAATGCGTTCGCGGACTACAACACCAGAAATTTTTAATACTAAGTCATTAAGACTTTCTAAGTGTTGAATATTGAGTGTGGAATAGACATCAATACCCGTCTCTAGAATTTGTTCTACATCTTGATAGCGTTTTTCATAAACGGAACCAGGGACATTTGTATGTGCTAATTCGTCGATTAATGCTAACTGTGGTTTGCGAGCAATTATCGCATCGGTGTCCATTTCCGAAAGCGATAGAGGCAGCATAGCTGAACGCCCTTGTAGTAAAATCTGTTTGCGAGGGATTATTTCCAAATTTTGGGATTTTTCGGCTGTATCTACACGTCCGTGGGTTTCTAAAAGTCCTACAACAACATCAATTCCTTGTTGTTTCAAGCTGTGGGCTTCTTCTAACATTCGGTAAGTTTTACCAACTCCGGGAGCCATACCGATAAAAATCTTATGTTTACCCCGACGTTTCGGACGTTGGTATTGATTAGATATGTGTTGATTAGATACAGCTTCGTTCGATTCAAACATGACAGGATTAACTAAAATAAAAATCTTAATTTTGTAGTCTGAAAAGTGGCGACTGAAGTCGCTACTACACAATCAAAACCCGCCTGCGCGGGTTACAAATTAATTAGTCCACGGAGGTGGACTTTGCCTGTGTAGCCGCGACTTCAGTCGCCAGGTAAATTTTTATCCATTAACCAGAAGGATTTTGCAATTTATCCAACGATAAATTCAATTTCAAAACATTAACTCCCGGTTCACCAAATATTCCGATAAATCTGCCGTCGGTGTTTTGAGAAATCAACGGTTGAATTTTTTCTACAGGAATATTTCGGTTTTTTGCAACTCGTTCTAATTGTGCTTGAGCCGCTTCTGGGGTAATGTGAGGGTCGAGACTGGAACCAGAAGTATAAACTAAGTCGGCTGTAGGTTTAATTCCTGCTTGTTGCAATCTTTGAGTTTCTTTTTGAATGCGAGTAATTAAGTCTGGATTGCTGGGAGCAAGATTACTTGCGCCAGATACTCCCGTAGGTGCAGCGTCTTTTCCTTCGCTGTAATTAGTAGTGCTAGGACGACTCCAAAAATAACGCTCTGAGTTAAAACTTTGTCCGATTAAAGCACTACCAATTACTTGTCCTTGATTATTAGTTATTAAGCTACCATTGGCTTGAGCGGGAAAAGCAACTTGACCAAAAAAGATAATTAAAAATGGGTAAATCAAAGCAGTCAAAAGCCAAAGTGAAAACGTATTGCGTAATGCAATTATAAATTCTCTAGCCATGATTTAGAAACGCTCCGGTTGTAAAATAACAGTAAACAAATAAATACCAAGCCCTAAAGTTACTAAACCTAAAACACCCAAAGCATAAGCAGTAGTGCGCTCAATATTGGGAGTAGCAGCGTAAACAGCAGGAGCAACGATTAAATTTAAACATAACCCCAAAAATATCCATAAAGGAAATTTTTGTCGTCGCCATTCGGACCAAATAAAACTGATAAAATCAAATTGGTTTGTAGTAAGTGCTTTCTTCGTATTAACATTCCGCGACTTTTCGTACAAACGTTGAGTGGGAACAATCTTTCCCTGAATTTGCTGTGAAGAATTATTAAAAGATATTCTTTGTTCTAAATTAATTTGTTTCATGATATTTCCTGGTATTTCATCTGATTTGTTTTGGTACGAGAAGAATATATTTTTTAACGCGGAGTCACGCAAAGGTAAAGGATTTCAATCCAAAATCTAAAATCTAAAATCCAAAATTGATTTACGCTAAACCAACAGCCGTAATCAAAACATCAATTATTTTCACTGCTACAAAAGGCGCAATTACACCACCCAAACCGTAAATAAAAATATTGCGACGCAAAAGTTGATTAGCAGTTAACGGACGAAATTCTACACCTTTTAAAGCTAAAGGAATTAACGCCGGAATAATCAAAGCGTTATAAATTAATGCTGATAAAACTGCTGATTGAGCGCTGGTTAAACCCATAATATTTAAAGCCCCAATTCCCGCAGCCGCAAACATCGCTGGAATAATTGCGAAGTATTTTGCAATATCATTTGCGATCGAAAAAGTTGTTAGCGCTCCACGAGTAATTAATAACTGCTTACCAATAGTTACCAAGTCAATTAACTTTGTGGGGTCTGAATCTAGGTCTACCATATTTGCCGCTTCTTTCGCCGCTTGAGTACCCGAATTCATCGCTACCCCTACATTTGCTTGGGCTAAAGCTGGCGCATCGTTGGTACCATCTCCTGTCATCGCGACTAATTTACCTTTAGCTTGTTCGGCTTGAATTACGGCAATTTTGTCCTCTGGTGTCGCTTCCGCAATGAAATCATCTACCCCCGCTTCTCTGGCAATTACCGAAGCTGTAATCCGATTGTCTCCCGTTAACATCACGGTTCGTACCCCCATACGTCGCAATTGGTCGAAACGTTCTTTGATACCCGGTTTGACAATATCTTTGAGATAAATAACGCCATAGGTTTCGCTACCCCGACATACTGCTAAAGGCGTACCTCCTAAATTAGATACTCTTTCATAAGCTGCATCCAAGTCAGCAGGGGGTTGTCCGTTGCGCGATCGCACAAAACCGCGAATTGCATCTACCGCACCTTTACGCACTTCCTCACCGTTGGGTAAATTGGTACCGCTCATGCGGGTGCGTGCGGAAAATTCCACACCTTCAGATTGTTTGCGATCGAAATCAATATCTCCCCCTAACTTTTCCGCCAAACGTAGAATCGATTTGCCTTCGGGGGTTATATCAAATAAACTAGCGGCTAAAGATGCCGATGCGACTTCCTCAACCGAGTGTCCATTAACTGGGATAAATTCCTCAGCCAAGCGGTTTCCTAATGTAATCGTTCCGGTTTTATCCAGCACCAAAGTATTGATATCGCCGCAAGCTTCTACCGCTCGTCCTGATGTCGCCACAACGTTAAATTGAGCGACCCGATCCATACCGGCGATACCAATCGCACTTAATAATCCCCCGATGGTAGTAGGTATCAAAGCAACTAACAGAGCAATTAAAATTGCAATACTTACAGGACTTTTTACGTAAATTGCCGGAGTGGGAATTGTGGCGATTACAATTAAAAATATCAGGGTTAACACCGCTAACAACACCGTCAAAGCGATTTCGTTGGGAGTTTTAGAACGTTCCGCACCCTCAACCAGCGAAATCATTCTATCGATAAAGCCTTTACCAGGGTCGGAAGTAACAGTAATAATTAACTCATCGGAAACAATAGTAGTACCGCCCGTTACCGAACTTGCGACATCAGAACCGGGTTCTTTTAATACAGGTGCAGACTCGCCAGTAATTGCAGACTCATCAACAGAAGCCACACCATCGATAACTTCCCCATCTGCCGGAATGACATCACCAGCAATGACTTTAATTCTGTCTCCCTTGTGCAAATTGGTAGAACTTACTTCCTCAATCCCACCATCTGGTAAGAGTTTGCGAGCAATGGTGTCTCCTTTAGTAGAACGTAGAGCATCAGCTTGAGCTTTACCGCGTCCTTCCGCGACAGCTTCGGCGAAATTAGCAAAAACAACTGTAAAGAAGAGAATCACCGTAATTAAGCCGTTAAATAAACGTTGATCCCCCCCCGCAACTGCACCAAACACATAGGGGTTAATAGTTAAAACTGCGGTAATAATTGTACCAATCCATACCACAAACATTACCGGATTTTTGATGGTATTGCGCGGATTGAGTTTAACAAAAGCCTGTTTAAAAGCGCGTTGGTAAATTTTGTTCCTATCGGCTTTAGGCGCATTTCCTCTTTGGGAAGGTTCGGGTTGTGGTGTTTTTGCTGGTGTTTGTTTGACTTTCATGGTTAGGATTTAGTGGTTATTTATTAGTAGTTAGAATTTAGGAGTAAGGAGTTGAAAATCAATACTGGTAAAAAGATTTTTGACACAACTAAACAGCGTTGTTTATTGTTTGTAACACTACGTAGTAAATGCAACAGATTTAGAAGTAATGTTCTGTAAGATTATGGTAAATGAAAAACTAATTAATCGTCTGCTTCCCTTTTTCGGTTTGGTAATTTTAGTAATATGTTTGTGGGCATTGAGCGGTGAACTAAGGAGTTACCAATTAAAAGAAGTAATACAGAGTTTAAAAGCAATTCCGCAGTATAGATTAAGTTTGGCGATCGCCTTTATGACTTTGAGCTATTTCGCATTTGCCTGCTACGATTTTATTGCTTTTCATTACCTCAAATACTCTTTAAGTGCGGGAAAAATTCTATTAGTAGGTTTTATCTGTAATGCTATCAGTAACATTGTTGGTTTTGAGGCTTTATCTGGTGGTGCAATTCGCTATCGTTTTTATTCTCACTGGGGAGTACCAGCGCGAACAATTGCTTTAGTTCTTGCTTTTGAAAATCTATGTTTTTGGCTGGGATTATTTGCTGTCGGTGGAGTCACTTTTCTGATAAAACCTTTAACTTTACCCAGATTACTAAAATTACCTTTCGTCTCAGCCTATCCCATAGGATTGATTTTTTTATTCATTGTAATTTCATACTTAATACTTTGCGCTGTAAGAAAACAACCATTAAGAATTAGAGGTAAAACTTTTGCCATCCCAAGTTTAAATTCATCTGTTGCCCAAATAATTGTTTCTTTTTTTGACTGGTCATTTGCTGCGGCAGTACTTTATATTTTGCTTCCAAACAATAACCCTTTAACTTATCCTGGCTTTTTTGGTATTTATTTATTAGCGATGATTGCTACTATCATTAGCCATGTGCCTGGTGGTTTGGGTGTATTTGAAACAGTTATTTTATTGTTACTACCAAAATCAATTAACTCTGCTGCGGCTTTGGGTTCGTTATTAGCATTTCGAGCAGTTTATTATTTATTACCTTTTCTAATGGCGGTAGTATTACTCGGTGGATATGAAATTAAAAGGAGATGGGGAACTGGAAAATAAAGCTTAAAGTACTTTTAATTTCTCCCCATCCCCGTTCTCAAGCTGCTCCCGAAGCAATTCTGGCAATTTGGAAAGCTTCGGCGATCGGTCCGAGGGCGAATACTGGTAAAAAGGTTAATGCGCCCAAAATTAGAATTACTCCTGCTGTGATTCCGGTAAACATTCCTGTATCGGTTCGCAAAGTTCCTGTAGTTTCGGGAACGGGCTGTTTGTGCGCCATACCTTCTGCTAATAGCAAAAGTGCAATTAGCGGTAGATAACGTCCGGCAATTAAAGCTACGCTTGTACTCAGGTTCCACCACACGCTTCCATCGCCTAAGCCTTCAAAACCAGAACCGTTGTTGGCTGCGGCGGATGCGTATTCGTAAATTACCTGGGAATAACCGTGAAATCCTGGATTGCTAATTCCGGAAAGTGTTTCTGGAAACGCCATGACGATCGCACCGGGAATTAAAATCATGATGGGATGAACAAGTAAAATCACGCTAGCGAAAACAATTTCGCCTTTTTCGATTTTGCGTCCTAAAAATTCTGGGGTTCTTCCTACCATTAACCCGGTAAGAAACACTGTCAAAATTAGGAAGATAAATAAGTAAGCGGTTCCGGTTCCCTGTCCTCCCCAAACAATTTGGAGGAACATATTAAACATTGTCACCATCCCACCATTGGGCATTAGGGAATCATGCATTCCGTTGACTGCACCGCACATTGTCCCCGTTGTCGCTACCGCCCAAAGTGCAGTTAAAAACGCACCGAAACGAACTTCTTTTCCTTCTAAATTGGGTGCGTTTGTACCTAAAATTGAGTTAACTATCGGGTTTCCTTGATATTCACCAATTGCAGCTACGGCAATTAAAGCTACGAAAATTACAAATACCATCCAAAATAACAACCAAGCTTGTTTTGTATTCCCCGCAATTACGCCGTAGGTGTAAATTAGTGAGGCGGGAATCGCCATCATAATTACCGTTTCTAACAAATTAGTAAAATTATTTGGGTTTTCAAAAGGATGTGCTGAGTTAATCCCAAAGAATCCGCCGCCGTTTTCACCCAATTCTTTAATAATCTCAAAATGGGCAACCGGACCGCGAGCGATATACTGGGTTGCACCTTCTAAAGTTTGTGCGGTGGCAGGTCCAGCTAAGGTTTCCGGTATACCCGCAGCTAAGAGAACTACAGCCCCGACTAGAGAAATAGGTAATAAAATCCGGGTAATCGACTGAGTTAAATCGACGTAAAAATTACCTAGATCCCTACCAGTCAAGCCGCGAATAAAAGCGATCGCCACAGCAATACCCGTTCCCGCAGAGATAAACATCAAAAACCCTAGCGCTAGCATTTGGCTAAAGTAGCTGTAGGTGGTTTCCCCAGAGTAATGCTGTTGATTGGTATTAGTTACAAAGGAAATTGCCGTATGCAAAGCTAAATCCCAACTTGGGGCATTTAAACCTGTAGGATTAAGCGGTAATATCCCTTGAAACATGAATACCAAAAATACGAACCCGCCCATAATTAAATTGCTGAAAATAATAGCGCGGATGTATTGCCAACCTGTCATCGAGCTTTGACGCACTCCCGACAAAGCGTAAATTAAACGTTCCAGGGGTGTGATTACCGGGTCTAAAAAAGTTCTTTGACCCAGAAATACTCGTGCCATATAACCGCCAAGCAGCGGAGTTATTGCCACTAAAAGAGCCAAGACAATGGCAATTTGGATAAATCCTAATAACATAAGTTTGAGTAAGAAACTGCGTTGTTTAAATTATTTTCATGAATTTCAGAAAATCTTTTCCACTGTTGTTCCTGGATTACAAAAATGCAAATTTGATATATAAAGCTGTGACAATCAATTGCACTGCCATAACAGGTAAACCATATTTAGTAAAGGTTTTAAATGATAATTTTCTACCATGTTGTTCGGCAATTCCGGCAGCTACTATATTAGATGAAGCTCCAATTAGAGTACCGTTTCCTCCTAATGTTGCGCCAAACATCATGGCATAGAATAAGGGCAAAACTTCTGGGGGGAATTCTCCAGAAAAATTAGCATTGAGAACTTCTGAACTAACTAATCCTACGTTGACTAAATACATTTTTAGTAACGGAACCATAGCTACAACTAAGGGAATGTTGGGAACAATACTAGATAAAATACCAACAGCAAAAACTAAAGTAATTGCTCCTAAAGCTATATTTTTTTGTAAGACAATTGCGAGTAAACCTGATAAATTTGCAAGAACTCCAGTTTTTTCTAAACCTCCAATTAATACAAAAGTTGACATAAAAAATATCAAAGTACTCCAGTCAACATCGCGGAGAATATTATTAATGGTATCAACCTTACTTTTATGAGCAAGAGCAAGAGCTAATCCTGCTCCCAATAAAGCTACCGCAGCCGGAGAAATAGGAACTGGTAAAGATTCACCAATTATAAAAAACAGCAATACAAAGGCAAAAATAATTCCCCCTAAAAGTAAAATTCGAGGATGGTTTATTTTCGGATGGGGTAACTGATCTAAATTTTCAAACTTTGTCTGCCAGATTTCCGAGAATAGAAAGGGGGTGAGAATTAAAATTGCAATAATGGCGATTACACCTCCCCAACTTAAGCGTGAAAGATAGTCAATAAAGCTAATATTAATAGAATCACCGACAATAAAAGTAGCTGGGTCTCCCACTAAAGTTAACAATCCTGCACTGTTGGCAACGAATACCATCAGAATCAGTAGAGGGACAAAATCGACTCCTATTTCTTCAGCAATAGGTGGAATTAAAGGGGCAAGTAACATTACTGTCGTAGCATTAGGTAAAACGGCGCAAATTGGGGTGGTAATGGCTACAATTCCTAAAAGCAAAAGCTTGCCACTCCCTTTAGCTAAAAGCACCATCTTTGTAGCTAAATATTCAAAGATTTTAGTTGGCTCAAAGCTTCTGATCATAACCATGACTCCAAAAAAGAGCGCTAAAGTAGCATAGCTATAACTGATATAACCCACAGCTTCTTGCAGGGTCATGATATGAGTAAATACTAAAATCAATGCTCCTAAAAAAGCCGCAACTGTGAGGTCTAATTGTTCCGACATGATAATGACAATTACACCGATAAAAGTTGAAGCAGCAATGATCGCGGGAAGGTTTTCCATATAATTTAAGCCCAAATTTTATGTTGCGAACAACTTTTTTGATTACTATTAAATACTTTTCGTTGCTTTTTAACAGTAAGTAACAGCTAAATCTCAGACAGCCTCGCCTTAGCTAAAGTAATGTTACACCGAACTTTTATACACCTTTTATTCAAATTACATTTTTATTATCTTGGCTTTTGCTAGCAATAACAATATGCAAAATGTATAAAACAAAGTTTAGCTTTTTAGTTGTCAAACTATGCAAGCGTTTATAAACGTTTAAGACAGTTATATATCGGATGATATATATAAATAGTAATCACCGATAAACTCAGCTTTTAAAAAAAATAGGCTTTTAAAAATAATCCATTTCTGAATAAAAAACAATAGAATTAATATAAAGATTACTTATTAATAAGACAGAAACAATTTCCCCTGTTATGATTCAGATAATTATAATAAAACAATATCCCAAAGATAGATATTTGAAAAAATATAATTTATCTGAAAGCATCATTAGTCCTATAAAAACAAATATTTTTAACAAACCGAATAAAAAAATGCTAAATAAACAAATTAACCGGCTTCAACCGTTGATCCAGTCGTATTCATCCCGTCAGTGGCTAATTGTCGCCATATTTATTTTGGTCGTGATTTTGGAATATTTCACACCACCTATTTATGTATTTGGATATCTATATATTGGTGCAGTACTTTTAGCAAACTCGCGCTTGAGTCAGAAAACTACTTTTTGGGTAACAACAAGCGCGATCGCCTTTACAATCCTCAACTTAATAATTCCCGGTGTGGAAACCATTACTTTACCAACAGTCGCCAACCGCTTAATTGTCGTCGCAGCATTGATTGTCACCGGATGGTTGAGTAACCGCAATCGCTCTTATGAAGAAGCTATAGCGCGTCAAAAAATGCAAATATTAGCGCAAGAAAAAATGGCTTCGCTACGGGAAGACTTTGCTTCCACTCTTACCCACGATTTGCAAACACCGCTTTTAGGAGCGCTTGAAACACTCAAGGCTTTTGAGTCAGAAAAATTTGGTGCAATAACTGCTACTCAACAAAAAGTTTTGCAGGTAATGAGGCGATCGCATCAAAATACTTTAGAGTTAGTGCAAACGTTGCTCGATGTTTACCGCAATGATACCCAAGGTTTACAGCTACGTTGTTCATCTATAGATTTAGTTACGGTAGCAAACTCAGCAATTTCGACTCTTATTGATTTAGCTTCGTCTCGTCAAGTATACATTCATTTTGGGTTTGCTGATTCTGAGTTTCGTTCGCGAGCGATAGTGAATGGAGATGCCCTACAACTACAGCGCGTTTTTGTCAACTTAATTGCTAACGGGATTAATCACTCACTACGGGGTGGTAAAGTAGAAGTTGTGTTTATTCCTAATGGGATTAATCATACCGTCAAAATTATTGATCAAGGGCAAGGAATTACACAAGAGGAGTTACCGTTATTGTTTGAAAGGTTTTACCAAGGACATACTCACCGTCAAGCTAAAGGTGCGGGTTTGGGACTTTATTTAAGTCGGCAAATAATTGAAGCACATAACGGTAAAATTTGGGTAGAAAGAGGTAAAAAGAGTGGGGCTATTTTCGGGTTTAGTTTACCTGCTTTTGTTCACAATTAAAGTATGACACCAAAACCATTAAAAATTTTACTTATAGAAGATGACGAACTATTTCGATTAGGGATTTCTACGCGACTGCATCAAGAAGCAGGTTTAGAAATTGTTGCCGAAGCTGAAGATGGAGAAATTGCGATTGAATTAGCTTCTCAACTACCACTAGATATAGTAATTTTAGATGTGGGATTACCCGGAATTGGTGGTGTAGAAGCTTGTCGTCAAATTAAACAACGTCGTCCGAGTTTACCAGTATTGGTTTTAACTTCCCATTCTCAAAAAACTTTAATTGCTCAATTAATTGAAGCTAAAGCTAATGGTTATTGTGTCAAAGGAATTCCAGCCGAAAATCTGATTTTGGCTATTCGTTCGGTAGCTTGTGGCGCTTCTTGGTGGGATAGCACAGCTACTGTAGAAATTCAAGCGGCTTTTCAAGCTGATCAATCAAATTCAAACCTCGTCGCTTCATCTTTATCTGAGAATAATTCTTTGACTAAAAGAGAACGAGAGATATTAACATTATTAGTAGCAGGCAAATCTAATCAAGAAATCGGAAAAAATCTTCTGATTACTTCTGGTACTGTGCGGGTTCACATTCATGCAATTTTGCAAAAATTAGATGTACGCGATCGAACCCAAGCTGCAATTACTGCAATTAAAAAAGGACTGATTGATGCTAGATATATTGACCCAAATTGACGAGATTTAACGAGATTAAAGGTAAGCACAGAAACGAGTTTGTATCTTTACCGTCAGATGTTATTAGATCAAATATTTCAAATTTACTATCTCTAATTTATCAGATTAAACCAAAGGTAAAAGTATTTCAAATTCAGTTCCTTTATCTGGCTGAGAATAAAAATTTAATTTACCACCATGTCTTGCTGTAATAATGCGATAACTTACAGCTAAACTTGTTTCCTTCTCAGCCCTTTTATCTACAGAAAAAGACTCTTGAATTTGCTGTTGGAATTCAGGTGACATTCCTGGACCATTATCTGTAATACGAATTGATACCCAGCGAGAATCGTGTGAACCAGGTAAGGTTGATTCTTGGGAAATAACTTGCGTAACTATTTCAATAGTGGGTTTTTGTGCAGCGTCGCTGGATGATTGTATATCAAACTGCTGTCGAACAGCTTCATCAAGCAAAGTATCTACGGCTCTACTTAATATATTCATAAATACCTGATTCAATTGTCCGATAAAACAATAGACAGGAGGAAGATGACCGAATTTTTTGACAATGTTAATTTCTCCTTTTAAACGGCTACCAATTAATAATAGAGTACTATCTAAATTAGCGTGTAAATCTACAGGTTTAGCATAAATTGCATCAATATGACAAAAATTTTGTAATCCAGTAACAAGTTTTTTTAATCTTTCTGCACCAGTCCGAATACTTGCAAGTGCTTGTGATAAATCGGATTCTAAATAATCGAATTCAATATCTTGCTTTAAATACAACACATCATCTGGAGTATTTGTTGTATTTTTATCGTACATTTCTATTAACTTAATTAAATCTTTGCTGTAATTTGAAACGTGAGTTACATTACCCCAAATAAAGTTTACAGGGTCTAAAATTTCGTGGGCCACTCCATCAACTAAACGTCCCAAACTAGCCATTTTATCATTTTGAATAATTTGAGCTTGGCTGCGTTCATATCTGATCTGAGTTTCGATACCGCGAATTTGCCAAGAAGCAATATTTAATTCCTGCATATCCAGCAACCTGTACTCATCGGATGCAGTTTTGACCACTATCGGTTCCGACAAAAATTCTGGCGATCGCCGTAACGTAAATTGCATTGCACACAAAATCGATGTAGTTTCGCCTAGCTCTAGAATCGGTGTGCGAGCATAGCTATACAATATACTCAGCGGTTGACAGAAAAATACATCTTGTCCAAAAGGACGAATCAAAAATTCCAATAATTGTCTACGGGAAATCATCCCAGCATATTTACCCTTGTCTAATAAAATCGCTCCCGGTAGCAAGGGATATTTTTCAAAAACTTCAGCTAATTCTTTACCAGTAAAGCTACTTTCTACGGAAAACTCGTAAAGCGGCAACTCTAGAAGTTTCGATTCCAAACCGAGGTCGTCATTGCTACCCTCAATTAGTAATGGTGGTGAAATTGGCGAACTAAATTCCTGTGACACTGCAAACCCTGTTCCTAAAATATAGATACTAAACAAACATGAGTGCTAATTAATTAGCATTCTCATCCGTTTTAACATCTCTTATCAATGAACAATGAACAATTATCAATTATCGATAAAAATAAATCCCATTATACGTATCTTTTCGGAACGAACGCATAGCATAGCAAGGCTCTAAGATATGATAATTGGTAATTGATAACTGATAATTGATTATGATATCTAGTCCTCAATCTTTAAATAGCGCTATATCTCCAGGAAGTCTGCGTCGAGTGCATCATATTGCTCTCAACGTCCAAGATATGCAGGCTTCTCGGCATTTTTATGGAAATATCTTGGGTTTGCACGAACTTACAGGTGATGAAGTCCCCACTACTTTAGTTAACTTAGTCTCACGGGGAAAAGTCGCGAATTTCATGACTCCCGACGGTACTATATTAGATTTATTTTGGGAACCGGATTTATCACCACCAGATCCAAATCCCGAAATTGGTTTTACTCGTGCTAATCATCTCGCATTTGATATTGCTCCCGAATTATTTGATAATGCAGTCGAAGTACTCAGACAGCATGAAATTACAATTGCTCAAGAACCCGTTACCCGTCCGACCGGAAGAGGAGTTTACTTTTACGACCCAGATGGATTTATTGTTGAGATTCGCTGTAATCCGGAGTGAGAGATTGGGAGAGGGGGAGATGGGGAGATGGGGAGATGGGGGGATGGGGGGATGGGGGGACAAGGAGAATTTTAATCTTAGTTGCTCCTAACTATTCCCAATGATTTATACCCAATTCCCAATGTCTGATGCCTATTGATAATTGATAATTAATAATTGATTAAAAAGAATGTCACAAATATATCAAACTGTGGAAGAAGCGTTTAAAAGACCGATGGTTTCCTACGACCCATCGAGACAATCACTCAAAGCTTGGGTAATGTTTTGCTTGCGGGATAAGGGTTTTAAAGTGGTTTACGCCCAAAATGCAGACTTTGCAATTGAAAGAAAAGGTGAAAAACTTTATTTCAAAGTTGCTGATACTGCCGAAAATTTAGATAAAGAATTCAACTGGGTAGTTTGGGATAGTAACGCTAAAACTGCGATCGCAATTCCCGCTGAGTGAGTGGGGGGACAAGAGGACAAGGGGACAAGGGGATGGGGGGATGGGGGGATGGGGGGATGGGGAGACAATTCCCAATTCCCAATGCCCAATTCCCAATGCTATTTAAGTTATTTCTGTTGCTGATAAGGAATACCCAAAGCTGCGGGGGGTGGGGATTTTCTAATTAAACCAACTAGGGCTAATAATGCAACTACATAAGGTAGCATAATCAGAAATTGATAAGGTATGTTTATTCCTAAAGCCTGAATTCGCAACTGTAAAGCTTCGGTTGCACCAAACAACAAACTCGCTAAGGAGCTACCTACAGGATGCCATTTTCCAAAAATTAAAGCCGCGATCGCAATAAATCCTTTTCCCGCAGTCATTCCTTCAGCAAAATATTTTACCTGTACTAAACTCAAGTAAGCTCCTCCCAAACTGGCAAGACAACCACTCACCACTACAGCTAAATAACGTACTTTTGATACTGAAATTCCCGCAGTATCCGCAGCCTGGGGATATTCCCCCATCGCACGCAATGTTAAACCAGGGCTGGTATGAAACAAAAAATACGTACTAAAAACAATTAAAAATATCAGTAAATATACTACAATATCTTGTTGAAATAAAAGTTCGCCAATCAAGGGTATGTTAGCAAATCCAGGAATCCTGATTGCTGCAATTCCCGCTAATTTTTGGGCGCTACCACCATTAAATACTAACCGAGCCAAAAATGATGTTAACCCAGCAGCAACCAAGTTAATCGCCAATCCTGACACCAACTGATTAACCTGCAAACTCACGCATAAAAAAGCATGAAGTAATCCCACCATACCGCCAGCAACTACAGCAGATAAAACACCCAGCCAAGGATTACCAGTGTAAAAAGTAGCAGCAGCACTAGTAAAAGCGCCAGTTAATAACATTCCTTCCAAAGCAATATTTAATACTCCTCCGCGCTCCGAATACATTCCACCCAAAGCAGCAAAAGCAAGGGGAACCGCTAAACGTATACTAGCTGCAAGGTAATCTGTGAAGAAAGTTAAATTAGTCATTACGATCTTTTCGATTCCAATGCTAAACCAATGGCAATAAACAACACCGTCAAACCCTGAATCGCAAACACTACCGTTACCGGAACCCCGGCGCTACGCTGCATTACATTCGCACCACTCCGTAATGCTGCAAAAAACAAAGAAGTTAAAAGCACACCCAACACGCTACCACGACTGAGAAATGCAATGGCGATCGCATCAAATCCGTAACCTGGTGAAACTTGTTCAAATAACCGATATTTCAACCCCATGACTTCACAACTACCAGCCATTCCAGCTAATCCACCCGCTAAAGCCATTACCAGCATAATGGTTCGCTGTACGGATATACCAGCATAAGCAGAAGCGATCGGGTTCAATCCTACCGCTGTTATTTGATAACCCAAAGGAGTATGCTGCAACAACACCCATAAAATTCCCGCAACTAGTAACCCCAACAAAATACCGCTATGGGTCAAATTTCCCGGTAAAATAGGCAGTTGAGCCGATTTCGCAATTAATGGTGAATAAGGACTGGGTGCATTTGCTGCTTTGAGGGGATTCTGCACCAAATAACTAACCAAATTTATCGCAATATAATTAAGCAACAACGTGGTAATTACCTCATTTACACCCCGAATTGCCTTTAAATAACCAGGAATCCAACCCCAAACCGCACCAAATAAAAATCCGACAAATAACCCCAAGGGTACATGAATAAATGCTGGTACCTGCACGTATAACCCAACCATTGTACTACCCAAAGCACCTAAATAAATTTGTCCTTCCCCACCGATATTAAATTGTCCGGCTTTTAACGCTATCAATACTCCTAAACTCGTAAATAATAAAGGAGTCATCCTGGTGAGAGTATTGCCAAAACCAAAATAATCAAATAGCGACTCTTGAAAAAGCGCTGCATATGCTGCGATGGGATTTACACCAGCAATGATAATCAGAATTGCACCGACAAGTAAAGCCGATGCGATCGCAATTATCGGTGAGAGGATTGGTAGTTGGGATTTAATACGGTTCATCAATTTTGGATTTTGGATTTGGGGATTGCTGAATCCGAGTTTAGATTTATCTTAATGTCTGTAGCGATTTTGATTGATAAATTGTAGGTAAGTTGTAATTACTCAAATCGCTGTAGCTATACTTTCAAGTCGCAGCAACCACTGGTTAAAATGCTGGCATTCTTGACGTATATTATCTAGCCCAATATCAATAGCAAGTAACGAACCATGCAGCGGTTTATCGTATCCCTTACAACAATTACGAATCCTTTTTGATGGTGCGGTCAGCGGATTATTGTTAATATGTTCGGGTGAAGTAAAAGCGTTACGTTCGGCTTGCAAAATACTAACAGCAACTTCATCGAACCAATCAGCAAAAGTCTGTAGATTGCTGTACAACAAACCTTCAAACTCATGAACTAGCAAATTTGGAATAAAATTATCATGTCCGATATCCTTACCCATTTCCCGTTCTAAATATTCTGCTTTGTGTAAAGGTTCATTGGTTTTTGGTAGCGAACTGCTTCCGGGAAAGTCATTAGGTAAAGCGTACATATCAAACATTGTGGTGACAAATGCTTTTGCATCTTCCAGACATTTACAATTTACTTGGGGCTTGATTTTCGCGTAACTGACTACACCACCTTTTCCGGTTTTACTAGTTCTTACCAAAATCGGATTGAGATATATGTTTTTATCTATAAAATATTCATAGAGCAGTTCTCGGACAAAAGTTTCTTCGGTTTGTCCTTCAACAAAAACATGAACACGAATCATCTTGAAGGTCTACCTCCGAGAATGTTTTTCTTCCAAAGCTCACCCAAACTATAGTCTTCCAGCCATTTTTCTAACTCTTGCGTTTCTAATCTACGAAGTGAAGAACACCCTTCCGAGCGGTCAACAACAATTACATCTGAAGCCTCAAATTCGTTGAGCAATTCCACTGACTGGGTGGAAACAATCACCTGTTTAGAAACAGTTCGTATTAAGGAAGCCAAAACCGTAATAGCATAGGGATGAAGACCAAGTTCCGGCTCATCAACCAAAATTGTCTCCGGTTGAAGCCCTTCGGGTTGTAAAAAAACCGTTGTCAGACAAATAAAACGCAGCGTACCGTCGGAAAGCAAATGTGCTTTGAAGGGAATATCATGTCCCCGCTCAAACCATTCGAGTTCTATAAATTCGTTATTTTGTGGTAATGGACGTAGGTAAAAGTCTCCAAAGAACGGTGCAACAAGCCGAATAGTTTTGACTATTTTCTGATAGGATGAAGAGTAATTCTCGCGCAATAGATAAAGAAAAGCTGCAAGATTTCGCGCATCAGGACGCAGGTAATTATTGTCATTAATACCGTGACGCTGCTTTACATAAGCACTATCGCTAGTGTCATGAAAATGATAAACCCTCCATCCCTGCATAGCAGACAAAATATTCTCATGAATTTTTGTCCCAGTAAGAGAAAAAGCCTTTGTCTCAAAATGACCTTTTCCTAGTTCATATTCTGCCGCTAAATTCCACCAAAAAAACTCCTCAACAAACATCAAGCGATTATCTTGAGTTGCTGCTAACGCTGCGAAATAGCCGTTATTACCAAAATATAGCCGAAACTCTAGCTGTTCCGTTGTTTTTCGTCCGAAGTGTAATAGTGCATCAGGACTACCCTGACGGCTAACAAAAACTTGAAGATTCTGCTCAAGTAACTGCTGTATCATGCGAAAAAAGCCGATAAAATTAGATTTTCCCGCTCCATTAGCACCAATCAAAACATTTATTTTGGAGAGTTCAAGGTCACATTCGACAATAGACTTGAAACCTTTTAAAACTATTCTCGACAGTTGTTTCTTGCCAATAGTAGCCGTCATCGAACAGTCTCCCAATATTCCAGCTTTTATCTGGCTTAATTACTTTACCTGAAAAATTCTCCCATCTCCCCATCACCCCATCACCCTATCTCCCTATGTCCCCTTTCTCCTCCCATCAACAAACCAACTTCTTCTACCGTCGCTGTGTTCGCATCCAATACACTGACAAATTCACCCCGATAGATCACCGCAATGCGATCGCTAATTGCCATCACTTCTTCTAGTTCGGTAGAAATATATACAACCGCTGCTCCTCGTTCTTTTTCCGCTAACAACCGCTGCTGTACTGTTTCGGTGGCTCCTACATCTAATCCCCGCGTGGGCTGCATGGCTACAATTAATACCGGATTACCTGCTAATTCCCGCGCTAAAACTACCTTTTGTTGATTTCCCCCGGAAAGCTGACTGACTTTTTCATTAATTCCCGTTGCTCGAATATCAAATTTTTCTATTACAGATATTGCATTATTTTTAATCACTTGGGTTTGTAATAAGAAGTGACGACAAAACGGTAACTGTTTAAAAGCTTTTAAAATCAAGTTTTGAGCAATAGTAAACTGCAATATTAAACCCATTTTCTGCCTATCTTCGGGAATATAACCCGTTTTTGATAACTTAGCAATTTTAATTCCCCCTTTCTTGACACTTCTGACTTTCGCTAAAGCATCCGCTAATTCTCGCTGTCCGTTTCCATCCACCCCAGCGATACCTAAAATTTCTCGTTCCCGTAATTCAAAAGATATATTCCGTACTGCTGTTACACCTCTATCGTCTGCTACTTGCAAATTGTGTACCGATAAAACCACGTTTCCAGGGGTTATGAGGGATTTATTTAATTGCAAATTAACTTCTCTTCCCACCATTAATGCTGCTAATTCATGGGGAGTGGTTTCTGGAATTTTCCGATTTGCTACTACTTTTCCCCGTCGTAACACCGTCACCGTATCACAAAGATGCATTACTTCTTCTAGTTTATGACTAATAAAAATAATTGTATTTCCAGCAGTTGCAAGTTTGCGGAGAATTGTAATTAAAGATGTAACTTCCAATGGTGTTAAAACAGCAGTTGGTTCATCGAGAATTAATAACTTGGCTTGACGATAAAGAACCTTGAGGATTTCTACTCTTTGTTGCGTCCCGACGGGTAAATCAATAACTTTTGTTTGCGGGTTAATTTCTAATCCGTAAGATTGCGATAAAGCGGCTATTTGCTGTTGCTTTTGCTTGATATTTAAGCGAAAATTTTTATCGGTTCCAAGGATAATATTTTCTGTGACACTCAACTGCGGTACTAGCATAAAATGTTGGTGAATCATGCCAATACCGAGTTTAATTGCAGCATTAGTAGATGTAATATTTACTGGTTGATTTTGCAAATAAATTTGCCCGCGATCGGGTTGATAAAGACCGCTGATAATTTTCATTAAAGTGGTTTTACCCGCACCATTTTCGCCTAAAATAGCGTGAATTTTTCCCGGTTCTATTGTAAAACTGATGTTATCATTTGCAACAAAAGAACCAAAGGATTTTGTAATATTTTCTAAGCGTAAAAATGCCATTTTATAATCCAAAATACGAATTAACCCTGCTTACTCAATCCCTCTCCTTAATAATAAGAAAGATTGAGGGTGAGGTTTTATATTTTATTTTACCCATTGATTATAATCCAAAATACGACCTCACCCTGCCTCCGGCTTCCCTCTCCTTAATAAGGAGAGGGACTGAGGGTGAGGTTTTATATTTTATTTTACCCACTAATTTTTATTTTATTATCTATTATTTCTTGCTTTGCATCTAATGCCTTTTTTTGAATATCTTCTGGCACCATATCACCAAATTTACCTAAGCTGAGAATATCTGGTTTTTCTAAACCAATTTTATAAACTTCGCCTTTTAACTGTTTATTCTTAGCTAATTCCGTGATATAAGCTATAGCTAAATCCATCCGTTTGACAGCACTAGTTAATACTGCCTTTGGTGCTAATTCCAACTGGTCTTTTGTATTTCCAAAAGCATAAACACCTTTTTCGCTAGCAGTTTGTAAGACAGCAGGTGAGGCATTATCCAACCATTGAAAAACCACATCATTGCCAGCAGAAATTAAAGCCAGAGTAGCTTCTTTTGCCTGAGCAATATCATTCCAATCACCTGTAAAAGTAGAAGTAACCTTGATATTGGGATTAACTGACTTTGCCCCTAATTCTAAACCGCGTAATTCTTCTTCAGTTGCTGCAAATTTTTGTCCGGCAATATAAGCTATTTGATTAGATTTCGTCATTGAAGCGGCAATAATTCCACACAAATAACTAGCTTGCTGGTGATTTATTCGTAAAGCAGCAATATTTTCTCCCTGAATAGCACCGTTCACAGCAATAAAAAACGTATTGGGAAACTGGGGTGCTACTTGTTGAATTGCTGCATCAAATTGTCCACCGTGGGCAAATATGAGATTATAATTTTTACGAGCAAAATCTGTTAAAATTTCTGTTTGGTCAGCCTGAGAAACTTTTTCTACAAAAGCAGTTTCCGCACCCAAATTTTGCTTTGCTAATTGCAAACCTTCATAACCGGACTGATTCCAGGTTCCATCGGTAATCACTCCCGGAAGCGCGATCGCAACTTTAAAATCTGACTCACCACCCGCACTTGTAGGTGTCGAAGTTTGGTTGTTACTACAAGCTTTTAATAGTAAACTACTGCTAAAAACTGCCGAACTATACCAAATGAATTTACGACGACTAAAATTAATTGACATGATATAAGTGATTCTTGTGCAAAATTAATTAAATCATAACGGCTCTTCCGTACAAGTTTATGTTAATTAAATAGTAGAAGAGGGAATAGGGAGTAGGGCAAAAAGACGACATTAGTAAACAAACTTAGTCTTTGAGCTAAATAGTCGTTGCTATGCAAGGAGTTTAAAGATTTTTTATATTTTTTTACATACTACGTATTGAAGAACCATCATAACTCCTAACTCTTAATTCATAACTCCTAACTCCTAACTCTTAATTCATAACTCCTAACTCCTAACTCTTAATTCATAACTCCTAACTCCCAACTCCTAACTCTTAACTCCTAACTCCTAACTATTCCCTATTCCCTATTTTTCAAATATCATCAAATGCTGCTGCGGAAGCAATTCTTTAGTTTCAACCCATTTTAATCCTACGGCTTTCATTTCTTTTTTAACTTGCTTTTGAGTCATTTTATGTAAACGTTTGATAGCTATAAAAGGATTTTCCCCGCGATATTCTACCAGTACTGCTTTACCTCCGGGTTTAAGAGATTTGACAACCCCTTGCATAACTTCTTTAGGATATTCAAACTCATGATAAGCATCCACCATCAATGCTAAATCAACGCTTTTTGATGGTAAATTCGGGTTAGTAGATGTTGCTAAAATAGGTTCGATGTTGTGAATTTTTGTTCGTTTTTTATAAAATTCAATAATATCTAACATTTCCGGCTGAATATCTACAGCAAACACCTTACCATCCGATACTTTAGGAGCAATACGAAAACTCATGTATCCAGTACCAGCACCAATATCCGCCACTACATCGGTATCTTTGAGTTCAAGAGCGCTGACTATTTTACTGGGTTGTTCTTGAGCTTCACGAGTCGGTCTTTCCAACCACATCGCACCCTTATGTCCCATTACCTGAGAAATTTCTCGACCCATATAAACTTTACCGATACCATCAGAACTAGCAGCTTTGTGTTGGTAATGGGTAGATGTATTGGCGATCGCCATATTCACGGGATAAAATAGCAACCCGAACAGTATCACCAAAAGAATTCCAGCAAAACGCAAAAAATCTAATTTATTATTACGATTCATTTTAAACAATTATCAATTATCAATGGGAATTAGGCATTAGGAATTTAAAATTATTAATTTCTAACTCCTAACTCTTAAATATCAATCCAAAATCCAAAACTTGTGCTGATGCTTCGGCTTACCTCGACTTACCTCGACTTACCTCGACTTCGCTCGGTACAAGTTGCTCGGTACAAGTTGCTCGGTACAAGTCGCTCAGCACTAAACTTGCCGAAGTATCTAAAATCTAACCTTTGACCTTTAACCTATTAAAAACGGTTCAATCTCAGGATAATTCCATTGGTGTCCAAAACGCTCGGCTACGAATGGTTTGACAACAAACTTAACAGGATTTCCGGCTTTAACATCGATTCGTATCCCCGAATAAGGAGAGCGTTTTAAAGATTCGTAACCTTTGCGACCCACAAATAATAAAGAATCCGCAACTTTACGGATGGGACTACCGGAAATATAGTCAAAAGTTTCCATTAATTCCGGTCCTGTATCTCGCTGACGACGAGGATAATGACCGCTACCACCGCTGATAATACAGTTAATGCGTGAGTCTGCGTGTCCGGTGTCAGTGGTGCAAAGATGCTCTAAACAATGGGCGTGTCCGTTTAAGATTAAGTTGACGATGGGGCGATCGCCTTTCAATTCCCCGATGGTTTGAGCAACTTCGTCAAATACCCACCGCAAGCGACGACGAACAGCTAGAGTTTGTGCTTGATGCCACTTACTCGCCTCCGTAACGTAAGGCGGATGGTGAAAGTAAACAATGCGAGCGCGAACTTCAGAATTATTCCACGATTCAATTAACCGATTCTTAAACCATTCGAGTTGCTCAAAATCAACTTGGGGATGATGCGATGCTAGCTGTTTTTCGATATCAACTTTTATTTCGTTGATTTGACTTAACCTTGCTTCGAGAAAGTCACTTTGTTCGGCATCTTTGGGATTATCTAGGTCGAGTTTATCGTATTCTGACAAAATCTCCTGTTCTTCAACATCTATTTCATCGCGACGCTGCATCAAAGCTTTTCTGCGAATATCTCCCTGTGGTGTTTCCGGTATCGGCGATGGTTCGTTGATAGTATTTGAATCAAGAGCAAAAAAGTCAATACCACCGTAACAAAACGTATAATAACGATTTGGTAAACGGGTAAAATGTCCCGGTTCGTAACGCAAACAACGTCCGTTATTGGTTTTTGCAGTGTAATGTTCGTCTAAGTGAGACTCTAGCTTTTGTGGAGAATTAAACCGCGCTAAATAATCCAGAAATGCCTTAGCATAAGCATCACCTTGTTCGGAACCATGCCAACCAATTTCAAAATCTTTGTAGCGTAACAAGCGTCGTAACTGGAGCGTGGGACCTGTTAAAACCCGATACAGCAAAGGTACGTCGTAATAATCGTGATTTCCCAAAGTTGTCAAAATTGGAGTATCAAACACCATATCGTCATAAGCAATATTTTGAGGATTTTCACCACCCCGTAAAAATTCGCGATAAGGTTCGATAAAATTTGATGGGTAATATTCGCGAGAGCCTACGGTATAAATTACATCGCCAGTATGCAAAACAAAATTGCACTCATGACGGTGCTGAAGCATCAACTTAGCAATTTCTCGCTGGGGATGATATCCATCTTGGCAAGTTGTACCAGTATCACCGATAACCATAAAAGAGAATTCTTCACTATCCTCCTTACCGTCATCGAGAACCATGCTGGTTTGATCGATTCCCCGCTGTACAATGCTTTCATCTTGCCATCGTACCCGCTGCTTCATTTTCTCAATTTTTACGGGAATTGTTGGTTCCAATATCAAATCCATTGCCGATCGCTCCCGGTAAAGCACGCATCAGTATTGTAACCAATTGTTACGTTCAGGGGAAGGTCAATCAATTTTGGATTTTGGATTTTGCGGAATGTGGGTTAAAAGTTAAAATTCCCCCTATCCCCCCATCTTCCCATCCCCCCCTCTCCCCATCACTTATAGCCCTGTGCTTGCAAGGAAAACAGCGTCGCATACCTTCCCTTTGCTTGCAATAACTCTTCGTGGGTTCCGGTTTCTAGGACTTCACCTTGTTCGATGACGACGATTTTGTCAGCCATCCGCACTGTTGAAAAACGATGAGAAATTAAAAACACCATTTTATCTTTGGTCAAGCTGCGAAAACGGTCAAAAATTTCGTATTCAGCTTGAGAATCTATTGCTGAAGTCGGTTCATCTAAAACCAGAATATCGGCGCTATCCCGCATAAAAGCCCGCGAAAGAGCGATTTTTTGCCACTGTCCGCCGGAAAGTTCTTGTCCTGACTTAAACCAACGTCCTAATTGTGTTGTAAAGTTATTAGGTAATCGGTCGATAAAAGGTAGTGCCATCCCTTTTTCGGCGGCAATTTCCCAGGCTTTTTCATCTGACAATTTTTCCACATCGCCGACACCAATATTTTCACCAACTGTAAATTGGTAGCGCACGAAATTTTGAAAAATTACTCCAATTCTTCGCCGCAATGTATCTAAATCCCACTCTTCTAAATTCAATCCATCTAATAGAATCCTGCCCGATTCTGGAGTATAAAGTCGAGTCAGCAGTTTAATTAAAGTTGTCTTTCCCGAACCATTTTCACCAACAATTGCTAATTTTTCACCCGGTTTTAAATGCAGCGAAATATTTTTTAAAGCCGGTGTCATACTTCCGGGATAGCTAAAAGAAACGTTCTCAAAACGAATTCCATCCTGTGGATTTGTACCTTTAATAGCTGTACCGTATTTTATCGGTACTTCTTCTTCTAAAAATTCGTAAAGATTGGAAAGATACAGGTTATCTTCATACATTCCACCGATGGAAGTTAATGCACCGGAAAAAGTGGTTTGTCCCTGACGAAATACGGTTAGATACATCGTCATATCTCCCAAAGAAATTCGACCCGCAACTGTTTCTACAACAATCCATGCATAAGCAAGGTAAAAAGTTGCAGTACTCAGCAAGCCTAATAAATAACTCCAAAATCCGCGCTTGATTGTTAAATCGCGGTCTTCTCCGTATAGTTGATGAAATAAGCTACGGTAACGACTCAATAACATATCACCAAGCTGGTAGAGTTTCACCTCCTTGGCAAAATCTTCTCTCGCAGCTAGCGTCTCTAAATACTGCTGCTGACGGGTTTCCGGCGCTCGCCAGCGAAACAAACGAAAAGCTTGTCCGGCAAAGCGTGTCTCCGCAATAAACGCAGGTACAGCAGCTATAATTAATACCGCTACAGCCCATAAAGAAAAATTTACCAGCAAAGCACCGTAAGTAATCAGAGATAAAGCACTTTGCGCCAAACCAAAAGTACGGTTAACTAAAGAAAGCGGACGACTAGAAGCTTCGCGTCGCGCATTAGTCATTTTGTCGTAAAATTCTGAATCCTCAAACTGAGGTAATTCCAAACTTAACGCTTTTTCTAAAATGAGTTCGTTTACTCGCTGTCCGAGTAATACCCGCAACAGTGACTGAGCAATACTAAGTCCGCGCTGACTCAGAGCAAGTAAAGAAACAGCAATAGCTTCAAATCCCACGTAGATTAAAGCTACGGAATTGCTTGAATTATCTTGTAGAGAAGATATTTGGGTTGCGACTACAGCATCAACAATTAATTTTCCAATATAGGCAACAGCAGCAGGTAAAAGTCCTGCAACTAAAGTTAAAATTGCCAGAATAATTGTAAGATTGCGGTTAGTAGTCCAAACTAAATTTACCGCTCGTCCACTGTAGCGAAATACAGCGAAAGATTGGCGGAGGTTGTTACGTATTTTGCTAATTCTCATTATTATGAATATAGCGTAAAATTAATGGCGATCGCTCGAAAAGGTAAAGGAAGATTTATTAACCGCAGAGACGCTGAGGACGCTGAGGAAGAGAAGAGAGAGGTTTATTAAGCTTTTTATTTGGATAAATTAATTTTTGACGGGTTACAAGTAAAGGAATACTTAATACACCAAGCAGCATTACAATAATACTCAAAAACCAAATAAATACACGGCTTGGTCGGTAATCTGCTCGTTCAATTTGCCGAAATACTCGATTGTAACGCCAAGCTGCTAAAGCAATAACTATAATACCAACAATTACCAAACTTAAACCTAAATTTTCGGAATTGAATATAGGATTATTCTCTACTGTTTGTGGAGCAGTTGTAGTTTGTAATTGACGTAAAAATAAACTAAATCTAGCAATAGCTAAACCAAAACCAATCAAAGAAATTGATGTTCGCAACCAAGCTAAAAAAGTGCGTTCGTTTGCTAGATGTTCTCGCAGGCGACTGTCTCTATTTTGGTTCGCCATTATTAAGTGTAAATTACTGAATATTTTCTAATTAATTTTACATTGATAAAGACATAAAAGTTCGTAGCAAAGGCTTAAGCCCTTAGAAAACTAAAGTTTTTACTACGAACCTTAATTAAAAAAGTCAATTAAATAGATTTAAGTTATCGGTGACTGTAAAATGAAGTTATTAAGCTTGAATCGGGAGAGTTTTAAACATGAGCGATCGACTTCATATAAAAGTACCTCGCGGTAAAAGAATTTTTGAAGTACTCGAAGAACACGGAAAATACAAGCGTCCGCAGCTTAGTGAGGAAGAGAAAGCCAGAGCAAAAGCGGAGAAAGAAGATTTTTCTCGGCGCTGTAAACAGATTTTTGAGCGAGTAAGCCCAGAATTGATTAAAAATCACTATGACTGGGCTATTATGATTGAACCAAAAAGTGGAGAGTACGCTATAGATCCTGATGCTGAAACTGCTTTTCAAAAAATTAGACAAAAGCACCCCGATGCCAGAATTATGGAAATGCGTCTAAATGAAACTGGGGCTGTTGGCAGAATATGATTCAAGGTGTTTTTGGCGAAAATGGGGAATTGTTTTTCGAGGTTAGTTTATTAGCTGCTGATGGTTCTGATTTAATAGAAAATGCTTTGCTTGATACGGGATGTACTGACTGGTTAGTAATGAACGTTCAAGATATAGAATGTTTAGAATGGACATTTATTCGAGAACAAAAAAGGCAAACAGCACGGGGATTAGGGGACTTTTATTTTTATCAAGGTACTGTAGTATTTGATAATCAAGAATTGACCATTCCTGTATTAGGTGGTGAACAAATAAACGAAATACTAATCGGTTTACCTTGGTTAGAAAACAGACGTTTGGTAGTAGATAGAAAAGCAAATTTGTTAACAATGAACGGTGAACAACTAACAATTAGGAAGTAATTCGTGATGTTTATTCGTAAAACCTTATCTTTACCCAATATCAAACTTTCTTACTTAGAATGGAACCAAGGAAAAGAACCTTTATTATTACTCCACGGTTTAGCTGACAATGCCCTTGTTTGGTCTAGTTTGGGCGATCGCTTAGCAGCAGATTATCATATAATTGCTCCAGATATGCGCGGTCATGGTGAGAGCAGCAAACCGGAAGACTATAGGTTTACAAGTGCGATCGCCGATTTAGAAGCTTTGATGGACAATTTGGGATGGACAAGCGCTCATGTTATTGGACATTCATGGAGCGGTAAATTAGCCTGTATTTGGGCAACACAGAGTCCCCAACGTTTGAAAAGTATGGTACTAATAGATCCAATTTTTATTTGGAAAATGCCCGATTTTTTCAAATTAAGTTTCCCAATTTTATACCGTGTTTTACCGTTTCTTAAAGGAATGGGACCTTTTGATAGTTATGAATCAGCCGAAAAACAAGCACGTCAGTTAAATCAATATCAAGATTGGACACCTTTACAACAACAAGTTTTTCAAGCCAGCATCGAACAAAAGGCTGATGGTAGTTGGGGTAGTAAGTTTACTATAGCTGCACGAGACGGTATTTTTGACGAAGTGATGCGGGTACCCGGATTAACAGAACCAATCAATACTCCCACTCTCTTCGTACAGCCAGAAAAAGGAGTTAATCGTCAAAATTGGCAATTAAAGCCTTATAAAACCTATTTAAAAAACTTACAAATATCCCAATTACCCGGAAACCATTGGTGTTTCATGACTCAACCGGAAGCATTTAATCATGCAGTAGCGGATTTTTTAAGAGTTAAGAGTGAGGAGTTATTTAATTTTAGATTTTAGATTTTAGATTTTAGATTTTAACAACGGATGCTTTTGTTTTAGATTATGAATTGGAAGTCAAAACTTAGGAATGAAGAATAATTAAAACTCCTAACTCCTAACTCCTAATTCCTAACTTTCTCAAGCTCCCATTCCGGAATACTTTTTCAATCCTTGTCTCCACATAATTCGATTAATTCCTAAAAATAGGATAAACCAGCCTGCTGTTGTTAAAAATCCTCTGGGGATATCAGTTGGTAAACCTACTAAAATACTGACGGGAAAGTTAATTAAATAGGGGAATGGTGTTAGTAATACTATTTGTCGAACTTGTTCGGGGAATACTTCTAAGGGTGCGATCGTTCCTGATAAAAATAGATAGAATAAAAACCAAAAATCGTGTAAAGCATATGCTCTTTCCGTCCAAAATGCGAACATGGCAAAGGTGTATTGAATGACGAAGCGCAGAGCAAATGCCATTGCTGAAGCTATGAAGAACAATATTATTTGAGTGAAACTTGGTACCCAAAAAGCTTGGGGATAAAGTACGAAAAAGAGAATTATCAAAAAAATTGCAAAGGGTGTGCGAGCAACTCTTTCCGCAATATGAGATGTTACATGATGCCATACTGGATCTAAAGGTTGCAACAAACGGGGTGAAAGTTTACCTTCTACAACTTCTTTTTCAAACTCCCAAATGACCCAAACAACTGTTAACTGTCTGACTAAAAATACAGCGAGAAAATAACGAGCAAATTGTGTTGGAGACAAACCAAATTGTCCTCCTTGCGCTGCTTCCGTCCAAACTCCCATCATTATTATAGGTAGCGAACCCGTCAAAACCCATAAAATTGATTCGGCGCGATATTCCACCATGTGAGCGTAGTATACCGTGAGTAGGATAACAGCTTTTCTGATAATTTGTTTCATAACTATGTTGATTGATTGTTTCTTTATTTATGCTTTCTTAATTGTTCTCTTTCTTAATCGTAACCTCTCAATTCTTCATCATGGATTAAGTAAAAATCCTGAAGTTAACAATAATATCTCATCATAAAATATAAGAAATGCTGGGTTTTACGGTACGGTCTGGGCCGCACTGATAAATCTAAACCAATAGATGATATCGGAACAAATTTAGATGGTAGGAAGCCTTCACTCTAGAAGAGTGGGGCTATCGTTACAATCCAAAACCCACGCTTGATTTCTTCAGCCCACGCAGGTGGGCTTCGTAGGCATAGCCGCACCCTTCTAGGGTGTCGGCGTGGGGCTATCGTTACAAACCAAAACCCACGCTTGATTTCTTCAGCCCACGCAGGTGGGCTTCGTAAGTGTAGCCGCACCCTTCTAGGGTGTCGGCGGATTGGATGGATGCTACATTTCCCACTCCGAAATTACAGTTTCTTGTCTATGATGTATTGCTTGATTTTCGATATAATTTGTTACTGCTTCAACACCATTACGACTAACAGTAAATGCACCGTAAGCACCTTGCCATTTAAAAAAGCTATCTGGTTTAACTTCATGAGTAATAAGATGAGAAGAACTTCCTTTTACCTTTCCAATTAATTCAGATATTGTTAAATTAGGCGGAAAATTCGTGAGAAGATGTACGTGATTTGCAATACCTCCGACAGCAATTACAGTGCATCCTAAATCTCTACATTGTTTAGCGATCGCAGCATAAATAACATCTTGAATATCTGCCGTTACCAAAGGTAATCTATCCCAAGTTGCCCAAACAGAATGTAAATATAATTGTGTAAAATTTCTCGGCATTTTTTATTTTTTATTAAAAAGGAATAGTTTTATAATTCCCATATTCAAGGCTAAAATAACATTTACTTTACGGAAGCCCTCACTCTAGAAGAGTGGGGCTACAAGAACAAAGCCCACCTACGTGGGCTAATTTCTTCAGCCCACGTAGGTGGGCTTCGTAAGTGTAGTCGCACCCTTCTAGGGTGTCGGCGGTATGGGTGGATGCTACATTTCCTATTCCGAATTATTTAATATTTGCCCAAATCTTTGATTAAATCCTTGAATTCCCTGCAAACCACCGCTATGAATTACTACAATCGTACTATTATCTTTAAATTTACCTTTTTCAATTTCATCCCATACCCCATAAAATAATTTACCTGTATAAATAGGGTCAATTTTTAACCGAAATTTTTCGTAAAAAGCGTTGATAAAATCTATCAATTCCTGATTCCATTTTGTATAACCACCGAAGTGATAATCTGTGACTAACTGCCAATTTTCATATTTTTTACCTACACATTCCCATATCAAATTATTAATTTCATCTTTAATAAAATCGCCCTTCAACGCAGGAAAAACCTTTAAAAGAGACATTCCAGCCATACCAGTTACCAAACCCGCAGCAGTTCCACCCGTACCGCAACTTACACAAAAATAATCCGGTACACCATCAAGTTGTTCGCGTACTTCTGTAACTATCTCTGCACAACCTTTCACTGCTAAAGCATTACTTCCGCCTTCGGGTATTACATAACACCGTCCCAACTCACCCTGTAACCGTGCGGCTATTTCCGCTTTCTCTTCCCGATATGCTCGTCTTTCCACAAACAGCAACCGCATCCCCTGTTGTTGCGCTAAATGCAAAGTTGGATTTAACGGCTCTACTAATTCCCCTCGAATCACACCAATCGTCTCAAACCCAAATATTTTACCCGCCGCTGCGATCGCGGCAATATGATTAGAATAAGCACCACCGAAAGTAAGTAAGCGTTTTTGTTGCTGCTGTTGTGCTGCTTGTAGATTGTATTTTAATTTACGCCACTTATTTCCCGAAACCTGTGGATGAATCAAATCATCGCGTTTGACAAATAGACGTATTCCGCGTTTTGTTACTAATTCATCTTGAATAAATTGTAGTGGGCTGGGTTGATTGAACATGAATTAATAGAAAGCGTTGATTACAGCATTTTGCAGTTAAATTAAATATAATAATTAATTTTAAAATCTGATAAATATGGGCATCCTTGCCCGTTCGATTTTACTTAATTGAATGGTGCGTTACGGCTTAACTAAAGTATTGTTTTCCCGGATATAATTACGTACCGTAACACACCCTACATCTAACTCCTACCTCTTCAAAATTTTCTGTCGCATTCGACTAACAAAAAGATTCACTTCCGGCAATTTCATCATCGAAGCAATAACTCCGAAAATCGCCAATCCCACAAAACCAGATATTGATAATTGCACAAGCTCAATTAACAAGTTTCCCGAACCGAGCAACTGTTCTAAACCCAAAGAAGTGCTGTAAGCTGCTGCACCAGCTACTAAGCTACCCGCAGTTAATCCTAATATTGGTAAAACCCATTCGACAAGAGGCAAACCATTTAATTTACGATTCAATAGGAATAACAACATTAATACTGAACTGCAATTAACTCCCACTGTTGCTAATACTAAACCCGGTGCGCCTAAATCAATAACTCTAATAAATATAAAGTCTAATAAAGCATTAAGAAAAATGTTGACCATACTGATGCGAAATGGTGTATCTCCATCACCCAAAGCATAAAATACTCGCACCAAAACATCGCGTCCTAAATAAACAAACATCCCGATACCGTTAGCAACTAATAAAGTAGCAACTAAAGCTGAATCTTCTGCATTAAAAGCACCGCGTTGATAGACTATCTTCACAATTGGATTTGCCAAAGCCACCATCAAAGCACCCAAGGGTAGCATTGTAAAAGCTGAAAGGAACAATCCCTGACGAATGCGTAATTTTAAATCTCCCCAATCTTGCGGGTCTGTAAGAC
Organism: Rivularia sp. UHCC 0363; assembly: GCF_034931125.1. Classification (NCBI taxonomy): domain Bacteria; kingdom Bacillati; phylum Cyanobacteriota; class Cyanophyceae; order Nostocales; family Rivulariaceae; genus Rivularia; species Rivularia sp. UHCC 0363. The sequence continues at coordinate 45,675 of NZ_JAYGHM010000011.1, forward strand.
GAGCAAATATTGGTAGTAGGGGAACTAAAATTACTCCAGAAATAATTCCCAAAGGTGTTTGTACTAATAATCCAGCATTAGCTAAAGCGGGTGCAACCTGAGTACTAATAAATGAAGCGAAAAATAAATCAGTATAAAGGTTAATTTGCAGCATTCCAGAAGAAAAGGTTGCAGGTAACATAATCTTGAGGATTTCCTTCACTGCTGGTTGATTAAAGTCGAATCTCAACCGAATTCTGCCCATTCCCGCTTTTGTTTGGGCTGCTAACTGCACAAACCACTGCAAAAGCGCTCCCGCTAAGGTTCCCCCTGCTAAGACGGTTCCCCCCAACATCGCATATTCTGGAGTACTAATTTTGTTACCAATTTGCAGGTAGAGAATACCGACAGCAACGACAACCGCAATACTAGAAAATAAAGGACTAATGGAAGGTAGCCAAAATACATTAGCAGCATTGAGAACGCCGAAACCAATACCAATTAAACCCGCCAAAACCGCCATCGGAGCCATGACTCGCAACTGACGAATCGCAATTTCTCGAACCAATTCCTTTCCCGGTTCCTGCAATCCCGGTGCAAAAATATCAACACATAGAGGTGCAGCAATCACCAAAACAATCGAGACAACAATTAGTATTCCACCAATCAATGTAGTAATCGTTTCCACCAACGGAGCCGCTTCTTCCTTATCGCGTTTTGCTAAAACACTGACCACAGCGCTGTAAAAAGGACCATTGATACCGCCCAACAATATCAGTAGAAACCCTGGAATCGTATAAGCGTATTGAAAACCCGCAAAAGCTGGGCCCAAACCAAAAGCGGCAGACATAACCAGCTGCCGCACCAAACCAAAAACTTTGCTAATTAGAGTGGCAATAGCAACAATACCAGCAATACCAGCAAACGAACGAGACGGTTTATCCTGTTGTTTCGTCACAAATAGTACCCGAATCTCCAAGGTCAGACATCTGAAAATATTAAACCTAATATGGAGTTATATGTCAGGCAAATTTTGACAAATTTATTAAAAGGTAATGGGTAATGGGTAATGGGTAATGGGAGAGAGTGGAAAGCGAGATTTTTTCTTGGGAGCGTCTCGCTCTCACCCACTACATTCTAAAATCCCAACTCCTACCAATTACCAATTACCAATTACCAATTACCTACATCCAAGACTATACCGCGTCTCAACTCCAGTATCTGGATTTACTCCTGAAGCGCGATCGCACATCAATTTCACCTGATAGCGATCAATGATGGCATCGGTAAAATCGGCACCAGTAATATCCGCGTCAAAAAAGCGACTGCGACTCATGGTTGCGTATGTAAAATTAGCGTTTCTTAAGTTGGCGTTATCCATTGTTACCTGGTCTACTAAGGCTCCTGTAAGGTTTGCACCTTCTAAGTTCGCTTTAAGTAAATTACCTTTAGTGAACATAGCATTTGTTAAATTGGCACCTTGAAAATTAGCCCCTCGCATTTCGGCAGCAATAAAATTAACTCCGATCAATTCTTTATTGGAGAAATCGCGGTTTTCTAAGTTTGTACTGCTGTAATTAATTGTGTCTATTTGAGCGAAAGCCTGATGAGCATCAAGCAACACCCACAACCACGCTAAACACAAAGCGAAAACTAAACCGAATAAGCGCAAAAGCATTTTTTTCATAATTTTAATCTTCAAAAGTAGCTATCTAATAGTAGGGAGTAGGGAATAGGGAGTAGGGAATAGGTAAATATTTTTTTTAACTCTTAACTCCTAACTCCTAACTCCTAACTCCTCACTTTGTTCGCTACTTCCAATCTTTCCCAATACGAATTGTTAGGTCAGATTCTATATCGCCAGTGGCGGATATATCAATATGATTAATGCTTAAAATTTGCTGTAATTCTTGTGCTGCTTGCTTATTACCTTTTTGGACTATGATTTCGGACTTCGCTCGTTCGTCTGACCAATTAGGTAGAGCATAAACTTTTGTAAAGCCTTGTTTTTTGAGGATTTCAATTGCTTTTTGAGTTTGTTGTGGGCGATCGCCAGTATTTTGAACGGCAATTTTTAAGCTGGTTATTGGCTTGTCAGTTTGTTTGAGGCTGGCTAAATTTACTCCAGCGTAATCGGAAAGTAATTTGGCTTGTCCATTTAAATCTAGCCAGTAACTATCGGGGTCTGCACTCAATCGGCTGAATATTCCCGGCAATAAAGTCATTTGAAAATCGTTTCGCTCGACCTTTAAAGTGAAGTTGACCAATGCCATCATTTCTTCCAACTTCAAGTTAGTATCAAAATATTTTCGCATTACCCGAGTTAATTGCGGTAGTCGAGGTAAAACCTTGGGACTCCAAAGACGTTCGCGTAAAGCGAGTAACATTGTTTGCTGTCGCTGTACTCTTCCTAAATCCCCACCACCTTTTTCCTGAAAGCGGACATATTGTTCTGCTTGTTCCCCATCCAAAGTTTGCCAACCGCTAACCAAATTAATCGATAGCTTTTGTGCGGAATCTTGGTACTGCATCGGTTTAGGGACAAATACTTCGACTCCTCCCAACTGGTCTACTAACTGCTTCATACCAGCGGTAGAAATCCGAATATAGCGGTGAATGGGCGCATTACTCAAACTACGACTTACCACCCGCGCAGCTAAAACCGGACCACCTGAAGCGTTAGCCTGAGATACCTTATTTAAACCTTCTTCGGGGATTGAGATCATCGTACCTTTGGGGATCGAAAGTACCCGAATAGTCTTATCGTCCGGATTGACCCTTACCAACAGCATGGTATCGCTTTTTCCGGCGAAACTTTCCGGTGAACCTTCAATTGTACCGGCTATGGGTTCTACTCCCAAAACCAAAATATTCATCGGTTTTTTGAGTTGGTATAGGGAAATATTGCTCCATAAATCCCCAGTTAACGGCGCATCTTCAGTATCGAGCGCAGCCCATCCCAATTCATCTTCAGTTTTATCTGCTCCACTCCATAACGGAGTCCAAAGCGCCAAACTTGATACCAGTAATCCCGATAAAGTAATCCCTAATACAACTGTCAAAATCCAGAACAGCCATCTGGGCATTGTCAAACCCAGACGATAATAAAGCTGACTGGGAATAGAACTTGTTTTTTTCCCGGATGCTGGCTCAACCTTAATGAGCGGATTGTCTACAGGAGCCTGGTTTTGTAACAGTTGCTCCCGTTCGTAAATTTCTTGATTGTCCCAACTTTCTACTTGTTTGACCACAATAAACTCCCCACTAACCAATCCCTAAACGCGATCTTAATTCAAGCCAAAAATATTGCCACTTTAAAAGCCCACTGTACACTTGAAGTGTTGTAAATTAGGTTTGGAAGACAACATGACTAGTCGTTTGTTCCCCGTAATTCTTGCAGGTGGTAAAGGCGAACGTTTTTGGCCTCTTTCTCGACGAACTCGACCCAAGCAATTTTTAAATCTTGATGGTACCTCACGTAGCTTAATGCAAGCCACTGCCGACCGATTACTACCGTTGACTGATGGTTGGGATTCCTTATGGGTGATAACTTCGAGTTTGATAGCAGAAGGCGTAAGAGAGCAATTACCAGAATTGCCTGAAGCCAACTTACTTGTAGAGCCACAAGGAAGAGATACAGCAGCGGCAGTTGCCTGGGCAAGTTTGGAAATTAAAAAGCGTTACGGTGAAGACGCTATTATCGGTTTTTTTCCCGCCGACCACTGGATTGCAGACCAAGAGGCATTTGCAAGTACATTAAGTGCAGCAGCAGAATTAGCGGCACAAAACCCGGCGATCGTCACTTTGGGGATCAAACCCACATTTCCATCAACAGGCTACGGCTACATAGAACAAGGTGAAAAATTTGGTAGCTTTAACAACTTGCCAGCCTATCACGTAAACCGCTTTACTGAAAAGCCCAACCTTGAAACAGCGGAAACTTTTTTACAAACGGGACGGTTTAGCTGGAATAGCGGAATGTTTATTTTTCGAGCAGGGGTTGTAATCAAAGAACTATATACTCATGCTCCAGAAATTATCGAACCCATCGAAAAAAATGGTGTTGATATTTATCCTCAACTGCCCAAATTGAGCGTAGACTATGCCTTGATGGAAAAAACCAATCTAGCATATGTCCTACCAGTTGAATTTGGTTGGGACGATTTAGGAGATTGGAACGCCATTGAAAGACTGCTCAAAAAAGAAACAGAGCCAAATGTAGAATTAGCTACTCATGTAGGATTAGATACTAAAGGAGCTATTCTCTATGCTAGCAACGAAGATGATGTAATTGTTACTATTGGGCTTGAGGATGTCGTCGTCGTTCGCGACAAAAACGTCACCTTAATAGTTAAAAAAGATCGCACCCAAGAAATTAAGCAGGTACTTAAGACTCTACAATCAGATTCCCGCTTCACCGAATTACTTTAAGGTAACTATAGCCTAGTAATTATTGACCGGGGGATTGGGAACAAGGAAATATCAAAAATCCATACCCAATCACCCAAATTTCACAATATAAACAATAAATTCAAGCCTATAGAGGTAAAACCTCAAACTCTTGACAGAAGTATTAAAGCTATATTTCCTACTAGTATAGCTATTCAATCAGGAGAAATGGGTAATCGGTAATCGGTAATCGGTAATCGGTAATGGGAAGAAGAATTAATAATTCCTAACTCACTACTTTTTACTTATCACTGCTCACTCCTAACTCCTAAGTATTACCAATCCCCTATTCCCTATTCCCTATTCCCTACTCCCTACTCATTAATTATTAAAAATGTTTCTAACTCAAACCGTTCCTCGTCAAAGAGAAATTATTGAAGTTTTGTTCCGCAATGGCTGGGATTATATGCGGCGGCTGATTACCCTTGGGAAAGCCGATGAACCCCAGTTGCCAACTCCTGCGGTATTAAAGAATATTTTGATCGATTTGGGCCCGGTTTACATTAAATTGGGTCAGTTACTTTCTACTCGTCCGGATTTGCTCAGCGCGTCCTACATTGAGGAACTTTCAACGCTACAGGATAATGTACCACCCGTACCTTGGGCAGATGTAGAAGTACTGATTCGCAAGCAGTTAAAAAATCCTTTAGAAGAAAGCTTTGCCACAATTAATCCCGTACCTGTAGCTGCGGGTTCGATCGCTCAAACACACAAAGCAATTCTTGTCAATGGCGATGATGTGGCGATCAAGGTACAGCGTCCCGGAATTGACCTGACCGTTGACCAAGATATTGCTTTAATTCAAGGGATTGCCGAATTAGTAGCTCGGACAGAATTTGGACAAGTTAATGATATAAAGGCGATCGCTGATGAATTTTGTAGCGCATTAAAAGCGGAATTAGATTTTACGCGAGAAGCTGGCTTTACCGATCAGTTGCGACGCAATTTATCCCAAAGTAAGTGGTTTGACCCCAAAGACATCGTAATTGCCGAAATTTATTGGGAATTAACCTCACCAAAGTTAATGGTGATGGAATGGCTCAATGGTGCGCCGATATTATCGGCAACCATACCTAATCCTGACAACAAGGATACGAATCGGGAAACCGAACGTCAAAGAGTCACCAGTTTATTATTTGCGGTGTTTTCTCAGCAATTATATATTGATGGATTCTTTCATGCAGACCCCCATCCCGGCAACATATTTTATCTTAATGATGGTCGTGTAGCCCTTTTAGATTGCGGAATGGTAGGACGACTCGACCCCCGTACCCAGCAAATATTAATCGAAATGTTGCTTGCGATCGTTGATTTGGATGCTCAAAGATGCGCCCAATTAACTTTACAGCTTGCGGGTTCATCCAAGCGGGTAGATATGTCGCGCTTGGAAGGGGATTTTGACCGGATGCTGCGAAAATATTTCAACCTCAGCTTATCTCAACTCAATTTCTCCGAAATCGTTTACGAAACTTTTCAAGTTGCTCGCAATAACAACATTCGCTTACCCAGTAACATGGGACTGTACGCTAAAACCATCGCTAACTTAGAAGGATTAGCCAGAGGATTCAATCCCGAAATCAACTTTTTAGAAGAAATCAAACCATTTCTTACAGACTTGTTCCGTCAACAACTAGTAGGAGATTCACCCGTCCGCTCTCTTTTAAGAACTGCATTAGATTTAAAAAGTCTTTCCTTACAATTTCCCCGTCAAATTGAATATTTATTAGAACGAGTAACAACGGAAACATTACAGTGGAATATTACTATAAAAGGTTTAGACAGTTTACGTCGCACCACAGACGATGCAGCCAATAGACTATCTTTCAGTGTCCTAGTAGGTTCGCTGATCATGGGTGCAGCAATTATTTCCAGCAACCCTCAAACCGCCCAGCTATCTTTAATTAGTAATATCTTGTTTGCTGCTGCGAGTTTATTAGGACTATGGTTAATCTTTAGCATTTTGCGCTCCGGACGCTTGCGGTAGTCAGTTAACAGTTAGGAGTTAGGAGTTATGAGTTAGGAGTTAGGAGTTAATAATTAAATGTTCTCCCCTTGTCCCCGCGTCCCCTTGTCCCAATGCCCTATTCCTATTTAACCTTTAACCTTAATATTGTGCATCACCTAAAACTAAATCTATGTCTATTATCATTGCTCAAGACCTGAGCAAAGTTTATCCAGTCGCTATTAAGGAACCAGGTATTAAAGGTACGGTTTCTCATTTTTTTCGCCGTAAGTACCGGAAAATTAAAGCTGTCAATAATGTTTCTTTTGAAATTGCCCCCGGTGAGGTAGTGGGTTTCTTGGGAGCCAATGGTGCGGGGAAAACTACTACTCTCAAAATGCTGACTGGGTTAATTCATCCGAGTAGTGGTAATGTCAGAGTTGCTAATAATATTCCGTTTCAACGTAAAGAAGCTTTTTTGCAGCAAATTACTTTGGTTATGGGACAAAAACAGCAGTTGTTATGGGATTTACCCGCACTTGATTCTTTAAGGATTAACGCTGCTGTCTACAGTATTTCTGATGGGGAATTTCGCACACGAGTGGGAGAGTTAACGGAAATGCTCTCACTTAAAGATAAACTCACTCAACCCGTGCGGAAAATGTCTCTGGGTGAACGGATGAAAGCTGAGTTATTAGCGGCACTTTTGCATCGTCCCCAGGTATTATTTTTGGATGAACCAACTTTAGGATTGGATGTCAACGCTCAAGTTAACGTGCGGGATTTTTTGCGCGAATACAATCAGCGCTATCAAGCAACTGTTTTGCTAACTAGTCACTACATGGCGGATATTACGGCTTTGTGTAAACGGGTACTGTTAATTCATCAGGGACAATTGATGTATGACGGTAGTTTAGATGGACTTTTAGAAAAATTTGCGCCTTATCGAGTGGTTAATTTGGAGTTAGCTAAACCCGTAGATACGTTGAAATTGCAGACATACGGTGAAGTTAAGATGCACGACGGTAGGATGGTTGGATTTATGATTTCTCAAGAAAAACTTACTAGTACGGTAGCGCGTATTTTAACTGAGTTAGAAGTAGTTGATTTAACAGTTACCGAGCCGCCCGTAGAAGAAGTAATTGGGAAAGTATTTCAAGCGGGAGGGGTGGGTAGTTAGCGAGCAGTTAATACGTCTATTTACATCCGATCAAGTATTTCTTCAATACGTTGCTGAAGATCGGCATTTCGTTTCACAAATTTACGAAATGCTCTTTTAAATTTCGGAGTTAGAATCAGCGATCTCATGCTTCTGAGTCATTCAAGGACTGACGTAATTGTGTAATTACACTTTTGGCTGACTGAGGTTGATAATTACCAGCATGAAAATCAGCCAAAGTTTTTTGAGCATCCTCTGCGATTTCTGCTCGACGGCTTTCATGTTGGCGATTTTGCAGAATTTTTATGAGTATTTCCTGCTGATGTAGGACAATTGCAAAGCGCTTTCTAGCACTTCATCGAGAGTGTTCATAGAATTATGTGCGATCGCCTTTGAAATTATAAAAGCTAGGACTCACGCATTGACGGAAATTACAAAATATGGGTGTGGGAAAAACACATCCATTGTAGGGGTTTAGCATTGCTAAACCCCTACGCATGAACCATCTGGAATGACCTTTTTTCGTCAATTCATACCATAATCAATTTGTACAGTGCGTAAATTGTAAAAGCTTATATCGTTTAATAAATTTTAACGCTCTTAAAATTCTATAAATATCTTTCCCGAAAACACCAATTAGGACATCGGAGCAAGATTTATTCAAAATCCCACAATCCCTCACTTCAGATGATTCGCTTTTATTTCTGCAAGTAGATTTATCGTTTATTTTTACCAGCTAAATTTACAAATATTATCCAATCCTTGGTTCAGAATATGCAGTTAAAGCTGAATAAACTTGTAAAACAGGAGGTTAAAGCCGCACTTGCTGCTGAACCAGAAGAATCTGCTGAGATTGTTGGTTTGCTTTACGTAACCGATGCGACTCCCGGTATCAAGCGTCAGCGTAAAGGTAAAGGATTTTGTTACTACGATATTGAAGGTAATAAAATTTGTAGTGAAGATGAATTAGAAAGAATCAAAGCCTTAGTCATACCTCCTGCTTGGGATGAAGTATGGATTTGCGTTCATGCTCACGGACATTTACAAGCTACGGGAAGAGATGAAAAGGGACGCAAACAGTACCGTTATCATGCATATTGGCGGAAAATCCGTTCTCAAACTAAGTTTAATCGTATCATCGCTTTTGGTTTGGCTTTAGCTAAAATACGCGAACAAGTTAAAAAAGATTTAGCCAAACACGGTTTACCGAAAGAAAAGGTAATAGCTGCGATCGCTAAGTTGTTAGAAATTACTAAAATTCGTATTGGTAATCAACAGTATGCCCAGCGGAATAAGTCTTTCGGTTTAACGACAATGAAACAGCGTCACGTTGATATTTCCGGTTCGCGGTTACGATTCAAGTTTCGCGGTAAAAGTGGTGTAGACCATGATATAGAATTATGTAACCGACGTTTAGCAAAAATTGTTCAAAAAATTCAGGAATTACCCGGACAAGAATTATTTCAATTTATCGATGATGACGATCAATGTCACTCAATTGATTCTGCCGATGTTAATGATTATCTTAAAGAAATTACCGCAACAGATTTTACTGCAAAAGATTTTCGCACCTGGTTTGGAACTGTATTAGCAGCAGAAGAACTATATGATATTGGTAAATTTGAATCGCAAAAAGAAGCTCATAAAAATATAGTTCAAGCGATTAAAAATGTAGCGCAAGAATTGGGTAATCGTCCGGCAACTTGCCGTAAATATTACGTTCATCCAGGAATTTTAGCTGCATATGAAGATGGTTCGCTATTTTCTGCAATAGAAAAAATTGATCGAGACGATGATAAACTGCAATTGCGTCCGATAGAACAAGCAGTATTAAATATATTGGAACAGCATTTATTACAACAGATATAAAGAGAGGGGATATAAATACTACTAAGTATTAGAAACGCAGGATGGATATGAGATTATTTTTCTCCTTCGTAGTATAGATTTATTTTCTAATTCAAAGCTTTAAACTAAAAATAATCTTAAATCAGCGGAGTGATGACTGTTTACTGCTCGCTGATAACTGTTTACTGGTAACTCACAAATGCATGACTTAAATGTAGACGTACAAACAGATCTACTAAAAGCAATTCAAGGACACGCTGACGGCGTATCATTTGAAGGCAAAGGATTAAAATTCAAAGATATTCGCCTTTCTGAAATTCAGTTAAAAACTGATGATATTGATATTAATCCCCTTAAAGTTTTATTGGGCGAAGTTGAATTAGATCATCCGATAAACCTAGAGACTAGAATTGTAGTCGAAGAAGCCGATATCAATGAAGCTTTAAAATTAGATTTAGTTCGCAATTTATTATATGAGTTTTTAACATTTCATAGTGATAAATTGATTGTCAGTATGTATCCACAAACTCTTCAGCTTCACTTACCAGGAAATAGTAGGATTGAAATCGAAGGAAAGATAGTTTTAGATTCTGGTTTAGAAAAGAAACCTTTAAACTTGAAAGCTGATGTGCGTTTGGAATCTTTAGAAAAGCCAATTATACTCGATAGCTTTAAATGCAACACTCCAGAAGGAATAAATTTAGAAGTGATGAATGCTTTGATAGGCAAAATAAATCAAGTGCGGAAATCACCTTATTTTGAATTAAAAGACGCTGCTATACGTATTACCTGCATAGAAGTGCAACAAGGGAGTATAATATTGCAGGCGCAAGCTCATCTGCAAAAAATACCAGAAAATATATCCTTAAAGTCATAATTTTGGTTAGGTAGTTATATAGCTGGGGTATGATGCAATTTTTTGCGGTAATTACTAATATAAATATTACAATTTATTTGATATCTAAAACTATTAACTATGCAACAGTACGATGTTGTAATTATCGGTGCGGGACATAACGGACTAGTTTGTGCCGCTTATTTATTGAAAGCTGGCTATACCGTAGCATTATTGGAAAAACGTTCGATCCCAGGTGGTGCGGCGACTACAGAGGAACTTTTACCCAAAGAAGCGCCAGGATTTAAGTTTAATTTGTGCGCGATCGACCACGAATTTATTCACCTCGGACCCGTAGTTGAAGAATTAGAATTAGAAAAATACGGGTTGGAATATTTATACTGCGACCCGGTTGTTTTTTGTCCCCATCCAGATGGAAAGTATTTCTTAGGACATAAGTCTGTAGATAAAACTTGTGCGGAAATTGCTCGTTACTCTCAACGCGATGCGGTAAAATATAAAGAATTTACAGAATATTGGCAGCGGGCTTTGGGAGCAATGATTCCCATGTTCAACGCACCACCAAAGTCGATTTTGGATATCGCTGGTAATTACGATATTAGGAAGATAAAAGATTTATTTTCAGTAATCGGTTCGGTAGACAAAACGCTGGACTTTATCCGCAATATGTTAACCAGTGGTGAAGATATTCTTAACGAATGGTTTGATTCAGAATTCCTCAAAGCACCTTTAGCCAGACTTACTGCTGAATTAGGTGCGCCACCTTCGCAAAAAACCTTGGCGATCGGTGCCATAATGATGGCGATGCGTCACAATCCGGGAATGGCTAGACCTCGCGGTGGAACTGGTGCATTAACGCAAGCGTTAGTGAATTTAGTCACAAGTAAAGGTGGCGTAATTTTAACCGACCAGCACGTCGAAAAAGTGTTGATTGATAATGGTAAAGCTGTGGGAGTTCGCGTTGCGGGTGGTAAGGAGTATCGCGCTAAAGAAGCGGTAATTTCTAACATTGACGCGAAAAGATTGTTCATGCAAATGATAGATAAAAGCGATACAGATGCAGCCGACCCAGACTTACATGAAAGATTAGAACGTCGTATCGTTAATAATAACGAAACCATTTTAAAAATTGACTTAGCATTAAACGAACCCCTGCATTTTGAACACCACGAACACAAAGACGAATATTTAGTTGGTTCTATCTTAATTGCCGATTCAGTTACTCATGTAGAACAGGCACATAGTTTGTGTACCTTGGGACAAATTCCCGATGCTGACCCCTCAATGTATGTCGTAATGCCGAGCTTCCGCGACCCCAGTTTAGCACCTCCAGGAAAGCACACTTTGTGGATTGAATTTTTTGCTCCCTATCAAATCAAAGATGCCGAAGGTACGGGTTTAAATGGTACTGGTTGGACTGATGAATTGAAAAACAAAGTAGCGGATAAAGTCATAGATAAACTAGCAGATTATGCACCAAATGTGAAAAATGCTACTATTGCCCGTGCCGTAGAAAGTCCCGCCGAATTAGGTGATAGATTGGGTGCTTATAAGGGGAATTACTATCATATTGATATGACATTAGATCAGATGATTTTCTTCCGTCCTTTACCCGAAATTGCCAATTATAAAACACCAATTAATGACCTGTATTTAACAGGTGCAGGAACCCATCCAGGTGGTTCAATTTCCGGGATGCCGGGACGTAATTGTGCTAGGGTGTTTTTGCAGACAAAGCAACCGATGCAGCAGAGTTTGAAGGATGCGAAAGAAGCTATTGCGTCTACTTTTGAATCGTTGTTTAAGAGCAAGTAGAGTAGGACTTTTTAAAATCTAATTAACCCGCACCCTCGAAGGGTGGGGCTACAATTACAAAGCCCCTCCGGGTTCGCTAGTTTGGGGGACGGAAACCGACACCCCCAACTAGACTCACCACCTGCGTGGGCTAAGTAGTAGGTTGGGTTAGACATGAAAATTAATTTGACTTCATAAAGAGAATTTTTATTAATCATGTCGTAACCCAACATTACGATTGTAAGAAAACAATTTTATCCGAAACTATTAGGGTATTGCTCTTTCTAAGCACAAATACTAAACATTTTTCATCAATATTAAAATTTAAATTTCGGTATTTTGAATTTAAGCTTTTTAACTCTTTTGAGTTTTATTTTTGTTGGTTTAATATACTTACTAACTGTTTTTTGAGTTTTACTTAATTCTTTATTCGTTTTTGTAATCTTCTGCTTCAACATTTTATCCATTTCAGATACAACTCGTTTAGGTATTTCCTCAACTTGTTTACTTTTGTGTTTACCTGTCTTACAACGATAAGCAAAATGCTCGCAGTTATTAAAAATAAGATGATATTTCTTTTCTTTTAATCTTTTTTTAGCTCTTTTAACTACAACTTCAGCAGAATAACATTCCTCATATTTTTTTATATGTATTTTTTTATGACAACGAAATTTATCTAAACTAGTACATATAATTTGGTTTTCCCAATAGTGGATTACCTTTTCATCACCAATATAAATTCCATGATGAGTGTATTTAAAATCTTCATAGCGAAAATAAACGTAAATATGCTCGCCCTTTTTCATTTTTTGGAATTAAATGTGTATATACAAACTTTATAACTGAGATATTTATAGTAGTCGTCAGAGAAATAACGTAAAAATTATCAAAGGCAATTTATTATTATGTATAGTTACAATCAACTTATAACCTTAAGTTAAGACAAAACATGACTTCTGAAACCGTTACCTTACAAATCCCAGAAACACTTTATCAGCGCTTAGTAAATACTGCTCGTGCAACTCAACGTCCAATTGAAGAAATCATGCTTCGTGCTTTACAAGTTGGTAGTCCACCATCTTGGGATGATATACCCGAAGAGTTTCAAACTGAAATTGCGGCATTAGATAAACTCGATGATAATACGCTTTGGCAGATATTCAATAGTTGTAAAACAATAGCTGACATGGAAAGATATAATATTCTACTTGAGGCAAATTCTAACAGTACGATTACACAAGCCCAAAAATTTGAACTTATGAATTTGCGTCATCAAGCTGACCTTTTTATGTTAAAAAAAGCTCAGGCAGCAGTATTACTGCGCTGGCGAGGACATCATCTGCCAAATCCTTAATATGTCATGTCTACATATATTTCCGAAACTTTAAAAAATCAAATTTTAAATAATGATAAAAGACGTTGCTGTTATTGCTTGACAACTGAAGCAAATAGCGGAATTACTATGAGTTATGACCATATTACACCAATATCAAAAGGTGGAAAAACGATATTTGAAAATCTTTGTTTAGCTTGTCGTTCGTGCAATGAATTTAAGTCAGATTCTACCGAAGCAGTAGACCCTTTAACTGGAGAATCTGTAGCAATTTTTAATCCTCGCACACAAGCATGGTCTAATAATTTTACTGGAGTCCGGATAGCATAAAAGTTGAAGGATTAACAATTGTTGCTCTTAGAATGAATAATCCTGTAATTGTTGTTGCCAGAAGACGGTGGACGGTTAGCGGCTTGCATCCTCCTATTGATTAATTCTCTAAATCTCTACCTTTCTATTCACACAATGTCATCCCGACTACAGATGACAAGCGATATCGAAAAATGGTGCAATAGATGTAGCGTAGCCAATCCAACAATATGACACAACGAGTTTTAATCTTAGGAGGAAGGGGACGCATCGGTAGTAGCGTGGCTCAAGATATCTCTAAGTATACGCAAGCGAATATTGTATTTACCGGACGCACGACGGCTATAGAAACACAACAGGATAAGTCTTTACAATATCTAGCTTTGGATTTAGCAGAAACTGAAAAACTGCGTGAGGCTATTTCTAACACCAATCTTGTTGTTCATTGTGCGGGTCCTTTTCATTATCGAGATACTACCGTTTTACAAATATGCATTGAACAAGGCGTTAACTATGTAGATGTTAGCGACCATCGTTCTTATACTAGTAAAGTATTAGCGCTTCACGATCGGGCTGTTGAGAAAGGTGTGACAGCAGTCATTAATACAGGTATTTTTCCTGGTATTTCTAACAGCATGGTGCGTCAGTGTGTAGAACAATTTGACGTACCAGAAGAAATACATTTAAGTTATGTTGTATCAAGTTCTGGTGGTGCTGGTGTTACGGTAATGCGAACCACTTTTTTAGGCTTGCAAAACCCATTTGAAGCGTTGATCAATGGTCAATGGGAAAAAGTTAAACCCTATACTGGAAGAGAAACTGTTAGTTTTCCTCAACCTTACGGAAAAAGCGGTGTTTACTGGTTTGATATGCCAGAAACATTCACTTTACCGAAAGCTTTTCCTACAGTTAAAAGTGTAATTACTAAGTTTGGTTCGGTTCCTGATTTCTACAATCACTTAACCTGGATAGCGGCAAATATATTTCCTAAATCGTGGATTCAGAATCCTGGTGGTGTAGAATTTTTAGCTCAAGTTAGTCATTTTATGACCGGAGTTACTGATAATTTGAGGGGAATCGGTGTAGCTATTCGCTCGGAAGTTAGAGGCATAAAAAATGGTGAAACAGCGATTTATTGTTCGACTTTAGTGCATGAAAATACCTCAGTAGCTGCCGGTTACGGTACGGGTAGTATAGCTCAACTGTTACTTGCAGGTAGATTAAACAAGCCGGGAGTTTACACGGTAGAGGAAGCTTTATCAACTGGCTTGTTTGAAGAAATGATGCAAAGCAGAGGACTCAATATTAATCAACAGTGGTTGTAGAAATCATTCTTAAGTTTATTGATTTATGCATCTTTTGATAGAAGAAACTCTTCGATTAGGAAACGTAGGATACTTTGTTAGTCAGAAGTTTTAATTAGAATGCCATATAAAAAAATTATTTCTAACTGACTACAAAAAAGACAAACGTTCAACATCGGAGGGAATTATATGCAAAGTATTGGATCATCTCTTAAACAAATCTTACGTCGCAGTTTTCTTTTAAGCTTAATGCTTTTAATGGTTGTATCAACGTTATTTATTTTTGTGCAACAACCAAGTTACGCTTTTCCTAATTCAGACACTACAAAGCTAACTCCCCAAGAGAAAATTGACCGGGCTTATACTTTTAGTGAAGGTGTCGGTCTTGAGGAAGAAGAAAGACAAGAAGCTTATGAAGAAGCGATAGAAGAATCTGAAAATCCTGAGAAAGCTTACGAAGAAAATACCAAGGCTTATAGGAAAGAAATGCAGCCAGTTCTAATTGAAAAAGCCGAAGAGTTAGTTGAAACTGTTACAGGAAAGTAATTTTTTGTTTAATTCTTAGTTAACAGCCTATAGGTAATGGATTTTAGACAAAGCTATAATTCATTACCTATTATAATTTTTATTAATGCAAGTATTTTTTTATTATAAACAAATCTATTTTTAAATTAGAAAAATGTCATATTTGATACTGTATTTTCCTCATAGTTGAATTAGATGGTGTAAACAGGTAAATTAAAATAGAGCCAGTGTAATGAGCGGGTTTTCATTCGCTTATACTTGCCTCATTCATGCCATTAACTAACTGGATTGGTATCTTATGCTTTTTTCAGGTTCTAATCTACAAAGGCACGCAAACTGTATTTCAAGATTATTTTTGGCAAATTTGAGCAATTATTGCAAAAAGAGCTTATCTTTGTTTTCCGAAAATACAGTCGTTTTAATCGTTGATAATGATCCAGATAACTTGCTGTTAAGTGAAGAAATAGTTAAGTTATTCGGTTACACCACCATTACCGCTAAAAATGGGGAAACCGCTTTAAAAATGATCGAACAATACCAACCAGCCTTGGTATTATTAGAAGTAATGTTACCAGAAATAGATGGTATTGATGTTACTAGGGATTTGCGAGCAAATAATAATTTTGTTCCTGTGATTGTTCTCACCAGTTTGCCTAGCTATTTATATAGAGAAGAAGCTTTGATGGCAGGTTGTAATAGATATATTGAAAAACCCTTTTGTATCGAAGACTTAAAAGTTGCAATTAAGCAAGTTCTTTATTTGCCTTCTATACTTTCCACTTCTAAAATAGAGTCTGAATCCGATAATTTTTTTAATCTTCTAAGGCAGTAGTTTTGGTATTACCTGAAATATTTTTGTTATACCAATTCATTAATGGGGTTGCGCTGACTCCATGTAGTAGTACTGAAACCACAACAGTACTATAAGTTATCCAGGAAATTTGTTCGCCTAATTCTCCTTTTAAACCGTTACTAAGAGCATAGGCAAGATAGTATAAAGAACCGACTCCGCGAATACCAAACCAGCCGAACAACAAACGTTTTTGGGGATAAACTTTTTGATTATCCGGGTTTTTTATAGTACGTTTACCGATTGTGCTAATAAAAACTCCTAAAGGTCTAATTAAGAAAAACAGTAATAATATGACTAGAATTGATTGGGATGCAAAGTTTACTACTGGTTGATAGAGTAATATTGTTCCTAGTAATAGAATTGTTCCTATTTCTAGAAGCTTTTCGACTTGTTCGATAAATTCTAATTGCGCTAAGGGTTTTTCTGGGTCATAATCATAACTTTTCTGCATTGTTAAACCAGATACAAACACTGCTAAAAAGCCATAACCGTTGACAACTTCTGTCATCGAATAACTCAGTAAAATTGCACTTAAGGCAATAAAATCTTCCATTATATTATCGACAGAATAACGTTGTTTAATTTTTTGATCAAGCCATACAATTCCTTTAGCAACGATGAATCCCATAATAATACCAGATCCAATTGCCCAAATTAAATCAACTCCGACCCAAAATTTAATCCAATTATTCCAATTATCATCTTTTAAAGCATAAAGACCAAAATAAACAAAAGGAAAAGCTAATGCATCATTTAATCCACCTTCGCTAGTTAAACCAAAACGCAACTCATCATTATCGTTTGTATCTTTCAATTGAATTGCTGAAGCTAATACAGGGTCAGTAGGTGCTAAAATTGCTCCTAATAAAATTGCCCCACCCCAATCCATTCCAAGGAAAAACCTACCGACAGCAGCAATTGCAAAAATTGAAATCGGCATCAATATTCCTATTAACCTGAAGGTAATACCCCAAGCTCTTAAGTTTAAAGAACGAGTAATTTTTAAACCGCAACCAAACACAGAAATAATTACTACCATTTCTGTTAACCGTTTGAGCAATTCAGCATTAAATATGCCCTCTTTACGCAGTTCAACTAAACCAAAACCGTTAGGTCCGATGACAATACCAACTATCAGATAAATGATAGCGTAAGAAAAAGGCGATCGCGCAATTACACCCGAACCCAAGGTTACAAATAGTAAGACTAGACCTATAATAAGTAGATTAAGAATATAAATATCCACGATAGATTTTTTTACTCCTGCTATTACGACATAATTTAGCCAGTTTAAGAGCAAAATATATAATTACGTATCACCCGCAGGTAGATTTAGTAAAACTGGTTTCTCTATCAGTTGAGTAGATTAAATGCAACCAATAGCAGTTAAAAATCGTTATTCTAATAGCACAAGCATTATTTTTGGTAATGGCAATGATACAGGTAAAAAAACCAAAAACCCCCAGATTTGCTCAATTAATTGAGTGGGTTTTCAATCCCTTGCAATTAATGGAAAAATCAGCGAAAACTTATGGAGACACTTTTAAATTATTTTTGACTGGGAATTATCCGATGGTATTTGTCAGCCATCCCCAAGCTATCAAGGAAATTTTCAACGCTAACCCGGATAAATTTGATATCGGTAGGGGGAACGAGTTAGTTGCATCGTTACTAGGCGAACAATCCTTAATTTTACTCGATGGCGCACCACATCAACGCCAGCGAAAGTTATTAACGCCGCCGTTTCATGGAGATAGAATGAAATCTTACGGCGAGTTAATTTGTGAAATGACCGAAAAAGTTATTAGTAATTGGAAAATTGGCGAAGCTTTCGATGTTCGTACTTCCATGCAAGAAATTTCCCTCAGCGTTATTTTACAAGCAGTATTCGGACTTAATGAAGGGGAACGTTACGATGAAATTAAACAGTTAATCGCTTCAATATTAGATATATCCGGTTCACCTTTGCGGGCTATGCTGGTATTTGTGCCTTTTTTACAAAAAGATTTAGGTGCTTGGAGTCCCTGGGGTAGCTTTCTGCGCCAGCGAAAACGGCTTGATGATTTGTTATATGCCGAAATACAGGAACGCAGAGATAATCCCGATGCATCCCGCGAAGATATTTTATCCTTAATGATGGCTGCACGGGACGAACAAGGGCAACCCATGACAGACCAAGAAATGCGCGACGAATTGATGACATTATTAGTCGCGGGACACGAAACCACCGCCTCATCGTTGACTTGGGCGTTTTACTGGATTCATCATCATCCGGAAGTACGGGAAAAACTATTAGCGGAATTAGATACGGTTAGCGATCGCGATTTAACTTCAATTGCCAAATTACCTTACTTAAACGCAGTTTGCGCCGAAACATTACGCATATATCCCATCGCCTTAATTGCTTTCCCGCGCATTACCAAAGCAGCGATCGAGATAATGGATTGCGAATATCCCGCAGAAACATGGTTAATGCCATGTATTTATTTAACCCATCATCGCCAGGATTTGTATCCAGAGCCGAAGCAATTTAAACCAGAAAGATTTATTGACAAACAGTATTCACCGTATGAATATTTGCCCTTTGGTGGCGGAAATCGCCGCTGTATCGGTATGGCGTTTGCTTTGTTTGAAATGAAACTCGTGTTAACAAAGGTTTTGCAAAACCTGGATTTGAGTATAGTTAATAACCATGAAGTTAAACCAACCCGTCGCGGCGGTACCTTAGCGCCTTCTGGGGGTAAGTGGTTGGTGGTGAAAGGGAAAAGGGATGTGAAGGTGAAGGTAGGGGTTTGAGTTGTGGGGATGCGGGCAAGGGATGCCCGTATCACAAGAGAGATGTGGGTGATGGAATCGCCTGCCTAAATCGCCCGCACCCTCGAAGGGTGGGGCTAAAGGAACGAAGCCTGCCTTTGCAGGCTGGGATTTATTCCTCGTTCCTTGTCTCCGGCAAGGAATGCAGATACTGAAGGCTCTGCCTTCGGTTTAATGTAGTAACAGTATCTTTAATGTTCATACTAGGAAAAAATTAAAAAGCGTTGTAAGGATAAAGTAATCAAGATAGACTTTTTCCTCGTTCCTTGTCTCCGGCAAGGAATGCAGTTATTGAAGGCTCTGCCTTCGGTTGAATATAGTTACAATATCTTTAATTTTTCTAATATTTCTATCTCACAAAGCTTAACCTTGTATAATTACTGACTAATATTCAAAGTTATTACATGGAAATGCTTACAGAAATAATTGCTGCTAAGTTGTTAGAATTTGGTACCGAGAAAGTTTGTGAAAAAGTACTTTCTGGTACAGGTAGTAAATTAAATCATACCGATTTAGAAAAAGCTCTAAAAATCTCAGTAAAGACAGCTTGCGAACAAGAGGATGGGTTATTCTATCGCTGTCAAACCGATGGTTTTAAAGGAACTGCAAAATTTTTAAATAAGTTTTTTACAGAAAAAGCAATTGAAGAATTACAAAAACCTTTGATAAACGAAGGTTTACCTGATATAGAATTTTTAACTAAAGCTTTTACACAAGAAGCTAGAAATCATTCTGAGATGCAGAAGATTAACGAATCTTGTGTCAAGTCTTGGATGGAAATATTTGTAAGTACTTATTTTGAAAATACGAATACATATACAAGATTTCAAGTTGCCAAAGAAAACTATTTAAAACAGTTAGCAAACTGGTTTGATGATGTAAAATTTGCTGGTATCGCGGTACCTGGGCAAGAAATAGAGAAGTCCGAAAAGCTGGCACAAATTTTTGTGATGCCAGATGTAGAGGAAGATCTAAAGAGAAAAGATTATCCCATTATTATTGATGAAATTACAGATATTGGCATAGGGAAACGTCAGCAAGAATTATTTTTAGAACAGCGTCAACGCGCTTTAATTAGTCGTTCCGGTAATAAATTTATCGCTGAGAAACTTTTAACTCAAAGTGATTATAAAAAGTTTGTGTTGTTGGGTGCGCCTGGTTCTGGAAAAACTACTTTGTTGAGCTATTTTGCTGTCATGCTAGCTCAAGATCAAGTTGAAAAATTAGGTTTAAATCCAAATGTAGATTATCTGCCAATATTAATTAGAATGCGAGATTTATCGAGACTCGGTGAAATTAGCATTCTCGATTATGCCAAGCAATTTGCTGAAAATTCCATGTCCGTAAAAAACTTACCTGAAGGCTTCTTTGAGTATTGGTTAGAAGACGGAAGAGCATTAATTTTGCTTGATGGCTTAGATGAAGTTGCAGAAGAAAGTAAGCGTTACAAAGTAGTACAAAGAATTGAAAACTTCCTCGGACAATTTCAGCGCAATATAGCAATTATTACATCACGTCCGGCAGGTTACAAGCGCGACTTTTTTCGTACCGAAGAATTCCCGCACTACGAACTTTTAGCGTTTGACGATGAAAAAGTAGAAGAATTTGTTAACCGTTGGTACGATAGCCGTTTTCAAGATAAAGCCGAAGCAGAAAGACGTAAGGAAGGTTTGCGAAAAGCATTAAATAATAATCAACGCATCAAACTATTAGCGCGAAATCCTTTATTATTAACCATCATCGCTTTAATTCATCGCTATCAAGCTGTATTACCCAAGGAGAGACACAAACTTTATGACAAAGCAGTAGAAACCTTAATAACTTCCTGGGATGCAAACAAAGAACTTAGCAATCATGAGAATTTGCAATATCTGGAATTAGATGATTTGCGACGGTTGATGGAAACTCTCGCTTACTGGATTCATACTCAAGGAAATACGGGAGATAACGAAGGTGGAACATTAATAGACTGCGATGAATTGCTGGATCAATTAAAGCGGGAAATTAAATTAGTTAAAGGAATTGAACTTTATAAAGCCGAGGAAGAAGCGAAACGTTTTATAGATTTAATTAAAGAGCGCACGGGTTTACTCAACGAGCAAGGGCATAACTGTTATGCTTTTGTTCATAAAACCTTTCAAGAATATCTTTGTGCCGAGCAAATTAACTATCAAGCAGATAATGAAGGTGATTTTGAGATAATTTTAGATTATATTTGCGAACATCTTCACAAGCAGCACTGGCGAGAAGTTTTGTTATTATTAGTGTCTCAGCAAAAGCCAAAGAAAGCAGCGAGGGCTATTAGGAAGATTTTGAATAATGGCAGCAAGTACGAACAATGGTTACATCGGGATTTGTTTTTTGCTGCCGATTGTTTAGCTGAAGATGTTAAGGGATTAAGTATAGCTGATGAGAAGTTAGGGGAAGAAATTTTGCGGGGTTTGGTTGATTTGGAGGTGAGTGAAGAAGAAAAAATTGGCAGTAAAATTAGAACCCAATTATTTAAAATATTTTGTTCTTTTAATGAAACTGCTTTTGAAGAAAAAGCATTAGAATTACTCAAAGCAGAAGCTGATAAAATTGATCGAGTTAGGTTGCAAAATTATCGCGCAGAATTAGGAGAGAAGGAAGAAGCGATCGCTATTTTTATTAAACTTCTTACTGATGATAATAATTACATGCGTTTGAAGGCTGCTAGAGTTTTAATTAAATTGGGTAAAGATTCGGGTTTGGTTGTTAACGCCCTTATCGAACTCCTTGCTAATGTAGATAGCTTAGTGCGTAGTAGTGCTGCTGAAGTTTTAGGGGAGTTGAGTAAAGATTCGGATTTGGTTGTTAACGCCCTTATTAAACTCCTTGCTAATGCTAATAAAGATAGCTTCGTGCGTAGTGGTGCTACTGAAGCTTTAGGGGAGTTGGGTAATGATTCCGATACGGTTGTTAACACCCTTGTCAAACTTCTTGATAATGACAGTAGCTATGTGCGTTCGATTGCTGCTCAAGCTTTAGGGAAATTGGGTAAAGATTCGGATTTGGTTGTTAACTCCCTTATCAAACTCCTTGATGATGAACATAGCAATGTGCGTAGTAGGGCTGCTGAAGCTTTAGGGAAATTAGGTAAAGATTCGGATTTGGTTGTTAACTCCCTTGTCAAACTCATTAATGATGAGCGTAGCTTAGTGCGTTCGATTGCTGCTCAAGCTTTAGGGAAGTTGGGTAAAGATTCGGATTTGGTTGTTAACTCCCTTATCAAACTCCTTGATGATGAACATAGCGTGCGTTTGAGTGCTGCTGAAGCTTTAGGGAAGTTGGGTAAAGATTCGGATTTGGTTGTTAACTCCGTTATCGAACTCCTTGATGATGAACATAGCGTGCGTTTGAGTGCTGCTGAAGTTTTAGTGATGTTGGGTAAGGATTCGGATTTGGTTGTTAACTCCGTTATCAAAGTGCTTGATGATAATGATCTGTATGGCTTCTGGCGTAGTATTGCTGCTCAAGCTTTAGGTAGGTTAGGTAAGAAATCTCATAAAGTTACACCTTTAATTGAAGAATGGTTGATACAAAATCAAGATGCTGAAAATATTGGTGATGCTATTGATGTGCTGTGGGATATGGTAGCTGCTGAGTAGTAATTTGCGATTTTCAGCATTTCTTGAAAATATTGTAGTGCGAGCATCTTGCTCGCTAGTATTATACAAATTAAGTACGTAACAGCTTATTACAAATATTCTTCGGCTATTTCCAAATCACGTTGCGCTCTTTGAATAGCTCTTTCTTTCAACTGCTCTTTGAGATTAGTTGAAGCTTTTCGCTCAATCTTTTGCTCAATATAATACTGTACGGCTTTATTGATGAAATGATTGCGATCGCAACCTATCTCCCCCGATAATTCGCCATCTTGAATCAGCCTATCAATCATCCGAATCGTCTCTTCAGGCAAACTAATATTTAACCTACGAAACATAATCTTCTACTTCAACTTTACTATTTAATAAACGGAAATTAATTGTTTGGACAACCCCAACTGCTGGGAGAACTCCGCACTGCTACGTCTCTACATCAATTATTTATCTATAACCAGCCCACGCAGGTGGGCTTCGTTCCTGTAGCCCCACCCTTCGAGGGTGAGGGCTTCTACGATGTTGAATATTACTCCAACTTCACCCCCCTTATCGCCAAATCCAACAATTCCATTGGATGCATCACTTTCATCTCCTTACCCTGCTTCTCTAAATGCTTGCTAATCTGCAAACTACATCCAGGATTCGGCGAAGCAATCAACTCTGCACCCGTATTTACTAAATTCCTGGCTTTTTGTTGTCCCAACTCTTCCGCAACTTCCGGTTGCAGCATATTGTAAACCCCGGCGCTACCGCAACACAAAGCTGCATCCAAAGGTTCGCGTAAGTTGATGTTGGGAATCTGCTTTAACAATTGACGCGGTTGGACGCTGATTTTTTGCCCGTGCAATAAATGACACGCATCTTGATAAACCATTGTCAGCGGTTCTTCCGTCAAAGGCGATAATTTGGCGGTTAAACCTACATTTGCTAAAAATTCTTGAGAATCTTTGACTTTATTGGCAAATTCCTTTGCTTTATCCTTATATTCCGGGTCATTCTCCAACATATGACCGTATTCCTTCAAAGTGTGACCGCAACCCGCAGCATTAATAATCACATACTCTACATCCATCTCTGCAAAACTATCAATCATCTGCTTTGCTAAAGTATGCGCTTGTGCAGTTTGTCCTTGATGTTCGGGAAGTGCAGCACAGCAGCCTTGTGATTTAGGAATTACCACTTCGCAACCATTTGCGGTTAACACTCGCACCGTGGCTTCATTCACGGGTGAGAAAAATAACCGCTGTACGCATCCCAATATTACTCCTACGCGGTAACGTTTTTCTCCCTGGGCTGGAATTACGGTAGGATAATTGTCTTGAAAAGATTTACCAGTAACTTCTGGGAGAATGGATTCCATCGCTGCTAAACGGGGAGATATCTTTTCAAGTAAGCCAGTAGCACGAATTAATTTTGGTAATCCCAACTTCTGATAAATAAATAGTGGCACTAATAAAAAGCGCAATCTTTGGGGATAAGGGAACAGCGAAAAAATTAATTGTCGAAATAATTTGTCTGGCAAACTGCGGGGATAATTACGAGCAACTTGGTGACGGGTGGCGCTAATTAGTTTATCGTATTCTACTCCAGATGGACAAGCAGTTACGCAAGCCAAACAGCCCAAACAACTATCAAAATGTTCGGTAGTCGCCGTATTTAAATCAATTTTACCTTCATTAATAGCGTCCATCAAATAGATTCTTCCCCGTGGAGAATCCATTTCTGTTCCAAGTACCCGATAACTCGGACAAGTAGAAAGACAAAAACCGCAATGAACACAGCTATCAATTAATTTTGGTTCCGGTGGATGATTTTCATCAAAACCTTGGATATTTTTTAAAGAAGCAATCTTTTCGTTATTTTCTGAAAGCATGATTAATCGGTAATGGGTAATGGGTAATTATTAACTCCTAACTCCGAACACAGATTAAATAGATGACACTGATTAATAACTCCGGTGCTACTAATTTCTTATTCCTAACTCATAACTTATAACTCCTAACTCTTAAATACCTCCCACAAATCTTCCGGGACTTAAAATATTTTCACGATCAAATTGTTTTTTAATTTCCTTCATTAATTCCAATGCATTACCGCTATATCCCCAAATGTCTAATTTTTGTTTAACTGCTAATGGTGCTGATAATATCGTTAGGAAACCGCTGTTTTGTTCGCACAATTTCCGTATTTCTAATACTTGATTTGCTTCTTCTAAACGCAATATTCCTAAACCGCTAGCGATGTGAATTAAACCTAAATTGGTTCGATTTAAAACTTCTACCCCAACGTTTGGTAATACTCCTATTTTGCAGGTAATTACCGATTCTGATTCAGGTAAATGTATTTGTTCTGGTAATAATAGCCATAAGCTTTGTTCTTCCGTATCGGAATACACTGCACCTGTTAATCCTAGCTTTTCTCCTATTTGTAAAACTTGGTTTAACTGTTCTTTAACGCTTTCGGGGATACTTTGGAAACAAGCAATTAGTCCCAATCCTTTACCCAACCCCATATTTGATACTAGTTGAGAGGAAAGTAAATCGGCTTGGATGGGGGTTAAAGCAGAACCACGAATTATATCGGCTGCTTGGGATATGGCTTCTTTGCTACCTGTTAATACCGCTGTTCCGGAAGCTGACTGCATGGGATACAGCCGAAATGTTGCTTCAGTGATAACACTTAGCGTACCGTAAGAGCCGGTAAATAATTTCATTAAGTCGTAACCGGCAACATTTTTAACTACTCTTCCTCCAGCTTTAGCAATTTGACCATCGGCACGAATGAAAGTAACACCTAACAACTGGTCTCGCACGCTACCATAACGCTGTCGTAGAGAACCAGTATCGGCAGTAGCTATAATACCTCCGATGGTTGCTAATTCTGGTGAGGTGGGATCGAGGGCAAGAATTTGGTTATGCTTTGTTAAAAGTGCTTTGATATCCGCAAATTTAGCTCCTGCTTCTACGGTAAGAGTCAAATCACCTACAGCATGATTGACAATTTTATTGAGGTGTTGTGTACTAACTACGATATCAACTTCCGTTAAACCACCCCATTTAAGTTTACTACCGTTACCCATCGGTAAAACTCGCCACTTGTTGCGGTAAGCTGCGGAAATAACTTCAGCAAGTTGCGGTAAGCTGTGGGGATAAACGATGCAATTGGGGGGATTCCCTGGTGATATAGCCTTTGCTAGGTGTTTGTTGTCCGAATCATAAATTAGATTTTCTTCTCCAACGATAGATGTGAGAGTAGAATGGTAGACGTTCAGCGTACCCTGTTCGCTAGACATCGGTTTAATTACCGTATTTTTTTATTACTTATTACTAATTTACTGTTTTATACAGCTTTCATGGCAAATAATATTTTTTTGCTGTGAATAATGCGTAATTAAGAAGTGATTTCCTGTGTGTTTGTATCTACTTTATCCAAATTATATAATACCGAGCTTACTTAGGGTTGTAATAAGTATTAACCACGATGCAATAGCCTCTTTTTTAACTTAAGCTAGCAGTTGAAGAGAATATATTTACCTTTCATCGCATCTGTCAGCAGTTATTTATTTAATTTATCGGGGTAGCAATGCTAATAATCATTCAGAATAATTTTTTAAAATTCAACTTCGTTCGGCTATCCTACTTTTATGGCTGTTTCCAGTTAGTATACCAAAAAAGAGGAATGAATCCCTCAAAGATCTGTTGTGGAAAGATTGTTAGGCTTTAGGACTAATATTATTTAATATATAGCAATTTGTTATAGTCACGCAAATTTCCAACAATAAAATGGATTAAGTGTTATTGCTGTATAAATCTTATTTATGTAGTTTTTCCGTAAAGAATAGGTTAATTCAAAAAAATATCTCTAATAATATTTAATATATAAAAATATTTGCTACAGCACTAATGTAGCTTTAATAAATTGTCGCTATGTTCTTAGTCGCTGATGCTATTCAAGAGTTTAATCTTGTGGTTTCTCCTGAAACTCGTTTGATAGAAATTATTAATTTAATAGAAAAATTTAAAGAACAACATACACTACCTCAAGAATTATTTGTTGTAGAAAACTTGCAATTATTGGGTATGTTTACGCTTTTGGATTTAGTTTCCTTGATTACTTCTAAAGTAAATTTAGAAAAAGTTCAGGTTACGGAAGTAATGAAGCCTGCAATTACTTTAGAACCTAATTATGATTATCAGCAAGCACTATCTATAATGCGCGATCGCAATATTAAAGCTTTGCCAATTATAAATAGTACAGGACAATTAATAGAAATAGTTACTTCAGAAATCATTGCTACAAAATTACAAGTAGAGCTTTTCAACACTAAAAAACAATACGATTCTTTGAAAATCGAGTTTGATAATTTAGCAAGTAAGAATAAACTATTACAGCGTAAAATATGCGATCATCTAGCAACCGAAGCACAACTTTTACAAACAACTAACGAGTTACAGGAGTTATTTCAAGCTTTTCCCGATATCTACTTTCGCTTGAAAAGTGACGGTACTATCCTCAGTTGTCATACTAATTATTTATCCGATTTGTATTTACCAGTAGAGAAGTTTTTAGGTAAACAATTAGAAGCAGTTGTACCACCACCAATTGCTTGTCAATTCCGAGAAGCTGTCTCCCAGGTATTAGAAACTAATTCCTTAATTGCTATTGAATATTCTTTATCAGTACCATCAGGAGATAAAAGTTTTGAAGCACGACTACAAGGTACAATCGGACATCATGTTATAGCTATTGTTCGCGATATAACCGAACGTAAACAAGCTGAAATAGAGTTGAACAATGCTAAAGGTATGCTGGAAGTACGAGTTGAAGAACGTACTTATGAATTAAAAAATACGAACTTGCGCTTACAACAAGAAATTATTGAACGTCAGCGTATCGAAGAAGAATTTCGTTTTCGAGTAGCATTTGAAAAACTAATTACTACAATATCGACTCATTTTATTAATCTTGCTGCTGATGAGATTGACAATGGTATAAGTCAAGCATTACAAACTATAGGTCAATTTATTGATGTTGACCGTAGCTATGTGTTTTTACTAACAGAAGATTTAGAGACAATAAATAATACTCACGAATGGTGTGCAGATAATATTCCATCCCGTATTGATGAGTTAAAAGATATTTACGTTGAAGATTTGACTTTGTTTATGGAAAAGCTTTGCTACGGTGAAATATTGCAGTTGAACGATATACAAGATTTACCGTTACAAGGAGCAGTCAAAATACAAATTTTGCAAAAAGATATTAAATCTCTAATTATTTTACCAATTACCTGTAGCGGTAATTTGATCGGTTTCTTAGGTTTTGAATCTTTCCGCACAATTATATGGACAGAATACAGTATTGTCTTACTAAAAATAGTCGCAGAAATGTTAGGAAATGTTTTAGGACGTAAACAGGTAGAGCAAGCTTTAAGAGTAAGTGAAGAGAGATATGCACGAGCGATAAGTGCAGGAAAAGTAGGAGTTTGGGAGTGGAATATTCAAACTAACGAAGTTTATATTGATTCTAACTTGAAAGCGATGCTTGGCTATAAAGATGAAGAAATTACCAATCAATTTAGTAACTGGTTGAAATTTGTACATTCTGATGATATAGCTTCAGTAAAAGCTGAAATTAACGCTTATTTAGAAGAGTTAATTCCTAAATACGAAATTGAACATCGAATGTTGCACAAAAACGGAGATAGTTTAGGCTTCTTAACTCGCGGTACAGTAGTTCGGGATAAAAGCGGGATACCAACTTTTATGGCTGGTTCAAGTACCGATATTACTGCTCGCAAACAGGTAGAAAATAAACTCAAAGCTTCTTTAAAAGAAAAAGAAATACTGCTTAAAGAAATTCATCACCGGGTAAAAAATAATTTGCAGATAATTTCTAGCTTGCTGCGGTTACAATCTGGATATATCAAGGATAAACGAGCCTTAGAAATTTTTCAAGATAGTCAAATTCGTGTCCGAGCGATGGCTTTAATTCATGAAAATTTGTATCAAACTAACGACTTATCTAAAATAGAATTTTCCGAGTACATTAGTAAGCTAAAGCGTAATTTAATTCGCTGTTATAACATTACTAATATTAATTTAAACACCAATATAGAAAAAATATTTTTGAACGTTGATACGGCTATTCCTTGTGCTTTAATTATCAATGAACTTATTTCTAATTCAATTAAACACGCTTTTAATGATAGTGATGAAGGGAACATATATGTGGAATTTATAATTTTGCAGCCAGGTAAATACTCATTATCAGTTAGTGACGATGGTGTAGGAGTACCAGAGAATATTGATTCATTAAAAAAACAATCTCTGGGTTTACAGTTAGTTTGGAATTTAGTCGAACAATTAGAAGGGACAATAGTATATAATTCCAAATTTGGTACTTCATTTAGGATTACATTTGCTGAAAATAATTAAGGTATAAGAGCATATTTAAATATTTTTTTAAGTTAATAACTGCTTCAATCCCCCATTAAAAAGGAGAATACAAATGAAAGAAAAAATCTTGGTTGTGGAAGATGAAAGAATTATTGCTTGCGATATCAAACATTGTTTAGAAAATTTTGGCTATATTGTCCCGGCAATTATCGCATATGGAGAACAAGCAATTGCCGAAGTAGAACAATTGCAGCCAGATTTGGTTTTGATGGATATGATGCTTAAAGGAGATATGAACGGTATTCAAGCTGCGGAACTAATTATAAATAGCTTTAATATTCCGGTGGTTTTCCTGACTGCTTACTCTAACGAAAGCACTCTCAAAAAAGCAAAAGAAACCCAACCGTTTGGTTATATACTCAAACCTTTTGAAGAAACTCAATTAATTACTACTATTGAAATAGCTTTAAATAAGCATCAACAAGAAACCGTAATTCGTGATGAATTACAAAAAGAAAAAGAAATGAGAAAACTTAAATCTCGCTTTGTATCAATGGTGAGTCACGAGTTTCGCAATCCATTAACCGCAATTTTAAATTCAACTGAATTACTCGCAAATCAAAGTCAGCAATTAACACAAAATAAAACAGACGAATATATTTATCATATCCAAAATTCAGTAAAACATCTTAATCAATTGTTAAATGATGTTTTATTAGTTGGTCAAGCAGAAGTTAATCAAACTCAGTTTAAACCCGCACCTTTAGATTTGGAAAAATTTTGCGAAGATTTAGTAGCAGAGTTCAAATTGATAGCAACCGAAAAACATCAAATTATTTTTAAAGTTCAAGGATGCTGTATTCAGCGAGAAGAAAATATTGAACTATCGAAACTACCTTGCTTGGATGAAAAATTACTCCGACATATTTTGACTAATCTGTTATCAAATGCAATTAAATATTCACCGCAAGGTGGAGAAATACGCTTTGATTTATTTTGCTTACAGGGAGAGGCTATTTTCCGCATTCAAGATCGAGGTATTGGAATTCCACAAATAGAACAAGAAAACTTATTTACTTCTTTTCAAAGAGGTAGCAATGTAGGTAAAATACCCGGACATGGTTTAGGATTATCAATTGTTGAACAATATGTAGAATTGCATCAAGGAGAAATCAGCTTGATTAGCAAAGAAGGAGTTGGAACTACTGTGATTGTAACTTTACCGCTGAAGTGAGGGGAGATTGGGGGATGGGGAGATTGGGGGATGGGGAGATTGGGGGATGGGGAGATTGGGGGATGGGGAGATGGGGAGATTGGGGGATGGGGAGATTGGGAGACAAGGGGACAAGGAGAATAACCTTTAACCTTTGACCTTTGACCTTAATTACTCCTAATTCCTCACTATTTATTCCCCCATGCCCATCATACATTAAACATTAACGGGTTTCTTCTCATTTTCTGATGAATAATAATCTCCTTGACTATTAATTTCAACTGGTTCTGGTAAATCTTTTCCTGTAATCAATCTTGCTCCACGATTGCGAGTAAAATAATTCCAAACCCACTGAATCATAACTACAAGTTTGTTATCAAATTCAACTAAATAATAAATGTGAACTAATAACCAAAATAGCCAAGCTAGGAAACCTGTAAGTTTCATGAAACCTAAATCGACAACCGCAGAATGTTGTCCAATTACGGCTAGACTACCTTTATCAACATAATTAAATGGGGGTATTGTATTGCCTTTTATCTGCTGTTTTATAGATTTTGCAACATATTCACCTTCTTGCATTGCAACAGGTGCAACACCGGGTAATGGTTTACCTGTTTGATGGGCAAAATGTGCTAAATCACCAATTACATATATATTCGGATATCCCTTCAAGCTTAAATCTGGTTCGACAATTACTCTTCCCGCGCGATCGCACTCTGTACCAGTTTTTTCTGCGATTACTTTACCTAAAGGTGAAGCTTTTACACCTGCTGCCCATAATACTGTTTTAGCTGCAAACTGCTTGATTTCGTCACCTTGCTTAACGGTAACTATATCTCCTTCGATACCCGTTACTAAAGTTTTGGTGACTATAGTAACACCCAATTTCTGCAACGATTCTTGAGCTTTAACGGATAATTCTGGTGCAAACGGTGGTAAAACTCGATCTAAACCTTCCAAAAGCAGCACCTGAGTTTCCGAGGTGTCGATATTGCGAAAGTCTTCCTTAAGAATACTGTAAGCTAATTCGGCGATCGCGCCAGCTAATTCGACTCCAGTGGGACCACCACCAACTACTACGAAGGTTAGTAAAGCACGACGCTTCTCTTCGTTTATCTCTTGTTCTGCTGCTTCAAATGCCGTAAATATGCGACGACGCATTTCAATCGCATCTTCCACGGTTTTTAAACCTGGTGCAAATTCTTCCCACTCATCTTTACCAAAATAGGAATGTTTGGCACCTGTGGCAATAATCAAACTATCATAGGGGATTTTTTCACCCCTCACAATCACATTTTGTTGACCTGCATCTATATCCGTAACTTCTCCCAACAGTACCTTCGTGTTTTTACTCTTTTTGAGTACCGAACGCAATGGTGATGAAATATCAGCCGGTGATAAAGTACCAGTAGCCACTTGATATAAAAGTGGTTGAAATAAGTGAAAATTTCTTTTGTCGATTAAAGTTACATTTATATCTTTGTTATTTAATGCTTTTGCGGTATAAAGTCCCCCAAAACCCCCACCAATAATTACTACCTTATGTGGTGGTTTGCTCGCAGCTTTACTTTCCATAATATTTGTTTACTCCCGTTGAAGTTCCTTTCACCATTCTTAACAAATTTTTACCATTTTTAACAGAGGGATCTGTTTGTTTTTTACATCCTATTTTGAGGAAAAGTATTTTATACTACGTTATTAAAGTATGAAATTGCACTTTTGAAGATTTTTGGCTCAAAATAATGCTCTTGGAATAGCTGGGGAGAATCGAATTTAAGTATTATGTTTCATTCTACCGGGGGTTTTATTTCATCGGTAAGCAGCGCCAATCTTGCAACAATAAAATGTAATAATTGCTACTTTATATGCTAGTTGCGATCGCGCAATTGTGAGAATTTATATATTCTTTCCCCATTCCCCATTCCCTATTTCTTAAAAAATGGATCGAGATTTAGTTATTTTTGTAATTAGCGTTTCTTTGTTAATTTTGTATCTTGTCTTCTCAGGACTCACAGAAATGGGTACTAAATTACCTTGGAAAAAATAACTATAGGACTACTGTTTTAATTTTATGAATGTAGTCTAGGCTTTGCAATTGAAAGACTCAGGATATTACCGATTACCCATTCCCGATTCCCCATTCCCTACTTCCCATTGTTTCTAGAACCGCGAATTATAAGACGTTCACCTTGAATATTTATGCTTTCAAATTTAATTGGTAACTTGTTAAGTTCTTGAGAAAGAAGTTGATTGAAACTGTCTTGAGATAGACCGAGATTTTGCGAAACTTCAGCGATGGGAAAGCTAAAATTACCTAAAGAAACCTGAGTTGCGTCGTCAAAGCTAACAACGCGATCGCGAATGCTGGGTTTTCCTTCAATTCCGATATAAAGACGTTTTTCTTTACCCGGTAAGTTTTGTAGCAGTTGAATAACTTTTGTTTTCTGTGCAGATAATTCTTGTGTGGGGATAGATGAAGTTTCAATCACAGCACTTACAGATATTTTACCGTTTTTAATTTGAGTATTTGTACCTTTGATTGCGCTTACATATTGACTATTATTATTCTTTTTAGTCAGAGAAGTAGCAATTAACGAATTAATTTCATCTGCATCAAGCTGTACCTCTCCTGTTGTGTTTGCTGTCAAACCATTTGAAATTTTACGCAATACATCTTCGGTTTGTGGAAGATTCTTGGTTTGTTCTTTTGCAGAAATTACGTTTTGATTTGGAGATGAATTAGTATACCAAGTAGGCAATTGTATTACTTGTTGCCAAGCAAAAAATGCAGCAATCCCAGTACTACCTAAAATCAAGCTAAATATTAGCAGAAGTCGCTTATACATAATTATAAAGGATAAATGAAGGATAAAATCTTAACTATATCTACAATGTCCAGCACGCATTTTTGTAAAAATAAGTTCTTCAGCACGAAGGTAAGCTAAAGTTTCGACAAAAAGCTGTGGAATTCTGACTATGCAAGAATTATTTTACTTTATAACTAAGATTATTTACGGTGTCGTATATACCTACTCCCTACTTCCTACTCCCTACTCCCTCTTGTACGACTATTTAATTAACATGAATTTGTAAGAACCTCAAAATACAGCAACAAAAAACCCCAGTCAGGGGACTGAGGTTAATTCGAGCGACTATATTAATTGTTTTAGTCATTATCCCGAAAATCAGCTTCTAACGATTGTAACGATTTTTCAAACCCCATACGCTGTTCGACGTTACGTAATAGATAACCGTTAAGCATCGCTGAAGCTAAAAGTTTTCCTAAATTTTCCCGATTAGTTGCGATCGATACATTAAAATCTTCGGAAGGTAAACCACCTAACATACTAGAAATAGTGCGCTCAATTGCTTCCAAAACTTCTGAAGAACCAGGTCTAGAGAGTTGAGTCACCATTTCCGGACTCAAACCTTTAATGTACTGCAAAAAGGAATTACCACCTTTGGTTTGATTTTCAAAAAATTCTGGGTTATTACGCTGATCTATATTGTTCATGATAATTTGAGTGTGATATTACTTCGACTTACATAAACAAATGTAACAGGTTTTGAATGGGAATGCAGTCTGTTAAACCGTACTTAAAATGGGGGTTTCTTCGACTGTCTGGCAAAATTACCGGGGGATGGGGAGATGGGGAGATGGGGAGATGGGGGGATGGGGAGATGGGGAGATGGGGAGATGGGGGGAAGATAATTCTTATTAACTCCTAATTCCTAATTCCTAATTCCTAACTCCTAATTCCTAATTCCTAATTCCTAATTCCTAACTTTTTAGTTTTTTAGTTTTTTCTGCAATACTTCTAAAAGTTTATCTACATTTTCTTGACGGCTATTGTAACCCATTAGTCCGATACGCCAAACTTTGCCGCCTAATTCGCCAAGTCCACCACCAATCTCGACGTTTTCTTCTAATAGTAATTCCTTTGTAACTGCTTTACCGTCAATGCCTTCAGGAATTCTCACTGTTGTTAATGTTGGTAATCTATACTGTTTCTCAACGTGCAAGGTCATCCCTAAATCTTCCAATCCTTGCCACAAATATTCTGCATTCTTTTGATGTCTTTGCCAACTATTTTCTACTCCTTCTTCTGCAATTAAACGCAGGGATTCCCGTAAAGCATAATATAAGTTAATCGGGGCTGTATGATGATATGTGCGTTCTTTACCCCAATATTTGCTTAACAGGTTCATGTCCAAGTACCAGTTTGCGACTTTTGTTTGACGAGAATGCAATTTTTCCATTGCACGATCGCTCATCGTAAAGGGTGAAGCACCGGGAGGACAACCCAAACCTTTCTGACTACAGCTATAAGCTAAATCAATCCCCCATTCATCTAAGTACAAAGGGACTCCACCCATACTTGTGACTGAATCTACCAGCAGTAAACTACCATGTTGACGGCATAGTTCGCTGACTCCTTCTAACGGTTGACGTGCGCCGGTGGAAGTTTCGGCGTGAACTAACGCTACTATAGTTGGACGATGAGTTGCGATCGCGCTTTGCAGTTCATCTAAGGAAAATACTTGTCCCCAAGGTTTGTTAATGGTTCGCACGTCTGCACCGTAGCGTCCAGCCATGTCAACTAAACGTAGCCCGAAGTATCCGACGACACCAACTAATACTACATCTCCTGGTTCTACAGCATTGGCGATCGTGGCTTCCATTGCCGCGCTTCCCGTACCGCTAACGGCTATTGTGAGTTGGTTCTCCGTTTGCCATACATAGCGTAACAACGTTTGAATCTCATCCATCAGCGTTAAGAAAGCCGGGTCAAGATGCCCCACGGGAGGAGTATTCATTGCTTTGAGTACGTCAGGATGAGCGTTAGATGGGCCGGGTCCTAAAAGCAGGCGATTAGGTATATCTAAGGGGGATAGTTGTAATTTATTGGTATTTTTTGTAGATAGTGTTTGCGTCATGATGGTAGATACTGCTGGTTTGAGAACGAATTTATAGATATATATTTTAAGCTTACTCGTATCCCGGTGAAAGATTAACTATGTGAGGGAGTAGGGAAAGAAATTATATCGGTATTGCGTAATGGAAAATTGCTGACGCTCTAGAAGAGTAGGGTTATAATTGCGAAGCCTTGCGAATTGGTTCGAGATTGTAGGTCAGAGTAGTGTTA
This sequence comes from Rivularia sp. UHCC 0363, assembly GCF_034931125.1. Lineage (NCBI taxonomy): Bacteria > Bacillati > Cyanobacteriota > Cyanophyceae > Nostocales > Rivulariaceae > Rivularia > Rivularia sp. UHCC 0363. Next base: position 81,224 of record NZ_JAYGHM010000011.1, read on the forward strand.
CTGACTGCGGAAAGTTCCTATCTGTATGGCTTTTTAAATTATTTTTCCTCAAGTTCAAGACTTTCGGTAAGATTACCGTAATGGGAATTACAAATAGAATGTCGAATCGGCGTTTTAGCCGTTCGCATAATTGTTGAAAATCCCTGTCCGATAAATCTTCATTTAAAATCTAAAGTTGTCTCGACCTCTTCTTGGAACAAGAAAATCCACAATCCAAAATTGTAAATCTAAAATCTAAAAACGAATGACTGAATCAGGAAGCTACAAGGATACAGTAAATTTACCCAAAACTCAGTTTGATATGCGGGCAAATGCTACGAAGCGCGAACCCGAAATCCAACAGTTCTGGAATGATGAACAAGTTTACCAACGCCTTTCCCAAGAGAACAAGGGCGAATTATTTATCTTGCACGATGGACCACCTTACGCAAACGGTTCGCTACATATTGGTCACGCTTTAAATAAAATTCTTAAAGATATTATTAACCGATACAAGATTTTACAAGGTCGTAAAATTAGCTATGTACCAGGTTGGGACTGTCACGGTTTGCCGATTGAATTGAAGGTGTTGCAAACCATGAAGTCCGCAGAAAGGCAGGATTTAACACCTTTAAAATTGCGACAAAAGGCAAAAGAGTTTGCTCTGGAAGCCGTCAACGAACAGCGGGAAAGCTTTAAGCGTTATGGTGTTTGGGGCGATTGGGAGCATCCTTATTTAACTTCTAACCCGGAATACGAAGCCGCACAAATTGCTGTTTTCGGCGATATGTTTTTGAAGGGTTACATCTATCGCGGTTTAAAACCCGTGCATTGGAGTCCCAGTTCTCAGACTGCTTTAGCGGAAGCTGAGTTGGAATATCCCGAAGGACATACTTCACCAAGTATCTACGCTGCTTTCCCGATGACGAATTTAGCGGATGCTGCAAAAGAGAAATTATCCGAGTTTTTACCGAGCTTAGGCGTAGCAATTTGGACAACTACACCTTGGACAATTCCCGGTAATTTAGCCGTAGCGGTGAATCCGGAGCTTAATTATGCGGTGGTGGAAGTTGAGTTAGAGCAAGTTAATTTTAAATATCTGATTGTCGCTGCGGATTTAGCAGAACGTCTTTCCGAAACCTTTGGCGCAAAACTAACTGTCAAAGCCACTTTTAAAGGCAAGGATTTAGAAAACTCTACTTACCGTCATCCGTTATTCGATCGCGAAAGTCCGGTAATTATCGGCGGTGATTACATCACAACTGAATCCGGTACGGGCTTGGTTCATACTGCCCCCGGTCATGGTCAAGAAGATTACATCGTGGGTCAGCGTTATAATTTACCGATTCTGGCTCCCGTGGATGGAAACGGTCAGTTTACTGAGGAAGCCGGGAAGTTTGCCGGATTAAAGGTTGTCGGTACAAATAACCAAATTAGTGAAGGCAATCAAGCAATAATTGATGCTTTGACAGAAGCCAAATCATTAATAAAACACGAACCCTACGCGCATAAATATCCTTACGATTGGAGAACTAAAAAACCAACGATTTTCCGCGCTACCGAGCAGTGGTTTGCTTCCGTGGAGAAATTCCGCGAAACAGCGCTCGAACAAATCAAATCCGTACAGTGGATTCCCGCACAAGGACAAAACCGGATTACTCCGATGGTTGCAGATCGAAGCGATTGGTGTATTTCTCGTCAGCGCAGTTGGGGTGTACCGATTCCGGTATTCTACGACGAGGAAAGCAATGAAGTGGTGTTGAATGAAGATATTATCAAGCACGTTCAAGCCATCATTGCGGAAAAAGGTTCTGACGCTTGGTGGGAATTGTCCGTAGAAGATTTGATGCCAGAGCAATACCGCAATGACGGTAAAAAATACCGTAAAGGTACGGATACAATGGACGTGTGGTTTGATTCCGGTTCTTCCTGGGCATCCGTAGTCGAGCAGCGTCCAGAATTGCGCTATCCCGCAGATATGTATTTAGAAGGTTCCGACCAGCACCGGGGTTGGTTCCAATCTAGTTTACTTACCAGCGTCGCAGTTAACGGTGTTGCACCTTATAAAATCGTGTTGACTCACGGTTACACTTTAGACGAGAAAGGTTATAAGCAAAGTAAGTCTTTAGGTAACGTAATTGACCCCAGAATTGTGATCGAAGGCGGAAAAAATCAAAAGCAAGACCCCGCTTATGGTGCCGATGTCTTGCGGTTGTGGGTGTCTTCGGTAGACTATACCAACGATGTTGGTATTGGTAAAAATACCTTGAAGCAAATCATGGATATCCGTAACAAGATTCGCAATACAGCGCGGTTCTTGCTGGGTAACTTACATGATTTTAATCCGCAAACAGATACAATGGCTTTCAGAGATTTAGCCGAAATTGACAAATATATGCTGCATCGGATGACAGAAGTATTTACCGAAGTTACCCAAGCTTACGAAACCTTCCAATTTTCGCGCTTCTTCCAAGCCGTACAGAATTTCTGCATCGTCGATTTATCCAACTTTTATTTAGATGCAGGTAAAGATAGGTTATATATCAGTAGTGTAGATGGCGATCGCCGTCGTAGCTGTCAAACTGTGATGCAGATCGCGCTGGAGAATTTAACGAAAGCGATCGCACCAGTATTGTCTCACATGGCAGAAGACATTTGGCAATTTTTACCCTACGAAACTTCCCACAAATCGGTATTTGAAGCTGGTTGGGTACAGTTGGAAGAGAAATGGAAAAATCCCGAATTAGTCAAATTATGGGAAAAAATTCGTCAAATTCGTAATGATGTGAATAAGGTATTGGAAGAAGCCAGAATCGACAAAATGATTGGTTCTTCTTTAGAAGCTAAAGTTTTACTTTATATTAAAGACGAAGAATTGCGAAATGCAGTCAAATCTTTGAACGACAGCAACAACGGAGCAGACGAACTTCGTTACTTATTCCTAACATCTCAAGGAGAGATATTAGATAATCCTGGAGTCGAATGTAAGCACAAATTGCAGACAGATAACTGGGAAATTGGAGTCGTAAAAGCAGACGGTGAAAAGTGCGATCGATGTTGGAATTACTCTACTAAAGTTGGGGAATTTAAAGAACATCCGCTGTTGTGTGAACGATGTGTTAGTGCGTTGAAGGGGGAATTTTAAAACAGTGTAGAGACGTTGCAATGCAACGTCTCCGTGTTTGGGTTTGTTAACAAATGTGTAGCAGAAGTCAAATGTCCTCTCAATTTTCTTTATTAACAACTAAGCAAAGTTGTAAGCATTCCCACCATATAATCAGTCAAATATTGGTCAATAACAACACCAGTAGTTTCCCACCATTGATCGTTTAGGTCTAAATTTCGCACCTGTTCTGTATCGACCGATCCTGTAATAGATAAATTATCTGGTAATGACACTAAGGTTTTAATTTTAGGCTTGATAGTGTTAGTTATGGGTAAAACAATAACCATCTTGCGCCGATGATTGAACTTAGTGTTGCTAATCACCAAGCAAGGTCTGGTTTTTCCTTGTTGCTCCCTACCTGAAGTTGGATTAAGGTTTATTCTGATAATTTCTCCTCTTTGAACGCTCAAATTAACTCTCTCTCCTGTGGTTCAGACTGAGGAAAGTCCTGTAAGTCTTCTGGATGTCTGTAATCTTCAGGAATACTATCTAAGATTTCATCCAAAGTTGGCAATGTTTTATCTTGCTCTATAATCAAGCGATCGCCTTCTAGACTTACCAAAATATTGGTGTTAACCTCCAGTTTGAGATCGTTGACTATCGAACTAGGGACGATTAACCCCAAACTATTCCCCCATTTTCTGATTTGACTTTTGATTTTCATAAATTAGACATTATATAATTAGACATAGTATAACAAATTAAGGGAGCTTTCCGGCTCCCATTGCAATTACCAATGCCCAATTCCCCATTCCCCATTCCCAATTACAATTTCTGCAACAATTCCTGAGTAAGTTGAGTAAAAGCTTTTGAACCTCCCGACTGAGGACTATTTAACACCACCGGCATAAAACTATCAACAGCCTTGGCAACATTTACATCAACGGGAATTTGGGTTTGACAGATTTTCTCCGCACCATAATCTTGATAAACGCGGTTAATTACTTGTTTGTAATATCTCCCGGTTAACATATTGCTATTAGACATTGTAAACACAATTCCCAACATTTTAATATCTATCTTCGCTTCATTCTCGTGACTTTCTTTTAACTGAGCAATCCGTCTTTCTAACAACTGAATACCTACAACAGACAAGGGTTCCGGCTTCGCGGGAAGAACATAATAATTACTAGTAGCTAAAGCACTGCGAGTTAAAAGATTGTAGCCGGGAGCGCAATCGAGAAGAATAAAATCATATTCATTTATAACTGGTTCTAATATCTTGCCCAGTAATACCCTTTCAAAACGATTCCAAATAGATTCAAAGTTGTTTTCACCTAAATTTACTGCTTGTTGATGCAGCATTTCCGATATTACAAATTCATCGTAAAGGTCGATATCTCCCGGTAGTAAATCAAGTCCAGAAAGCTGGTTAACGTCTTTTTGAATAACTTCTTCAATTGACAATTTTGTCCTATCCGATGATTTGACAATATCATCAATTAAATATCTTAAAGTCCGTCTTTTTTTTCGCAGCTTAGCAAACTCTATCGGTGACATCAAGCTGAGAGTAGCGCTGATTTGAGTATCCAAATCTAGCACCAAAACCCGCTTACCGTGATTTTTAGCCAAACAAGTCGCTAAATTGACCGTAAGAGTCGTTTTTCCCACACCACCCTTCATATTAGCCGTCGAAATTACATATCCCATTTTTTAAGTCCTCGGTTAACGCATTCCCAGTTAGTTAACGTGAATATCTCTATAAGAGTGAAAATTATAGCGAGATTTAAGATTTTTCAATGTTTTCTTATTTAAGGCAGTCAGATTATACCAGTGAGTTGATTATTGATAAACCCACTGGCTTGAAGAAAATTTATACTGAAGGTAACTTAATATTTTGTGCGAATAAACTTTGTAAGCGATGCAATTTAGAATTTACTTGGTATAGTAAATCACCTTTACCTAAAAGATAAGCAGCGGCATTTTCTTTACCTCCTAAAACAATTCTTGAATCAGCTTCGCTAGCGGTACGTAAAGCAACTCTTCCAGGTAAATTCGAGCGAATTAACGGTGTAACTACTGTAGCATCGGGACGTTGAGTAGCAATAATTAAGTGAATCCCAGCAGCACGCGCTTTTGCACCCAAACGTTTTATACTTTGTTCTAGGACTGTACGAGATTCCTTCTCAGACATAAAATCGGCATATTCATCAAAAATGCAGACAATGCGGGGTAAAGGTTTATCGGCACGTTGATTGTAAGCCGCTAAATCGGCACATCCAACCGTTTCAAAACGCTGATAGCGAGACTCCATCTCGTTTACCAAATCTTCCATCAGCGCGATCGCACTATCGCTATCTTTAACTACCGGAGAATACAGCCACGTCATTTTCTCAAATTCGGGAAAAGTGACTCGTTTGGGATCTACCAAAGCAATTTGCAGATGTTGCGGTGAATAACGAACTAGTAAACTTAGAAGTAGCGATCGCAAAAATTCGCTTTTACCGCTTCCGGTTGTACCACCGACTAAAAAGTGGCAGGTATTGGGATCTGATAAATCGGCTTCTACTAATTTTCCTTCTAAATCTACACCGATCGCAATTTTTATTGATGCTGTTTCGGGTAATTTTTGTGACTTTATATAATCATCAAACAAAGCTGCGTGTCTGTTAGGATTGGGTAGATCGACGCTGACATATCCAGATTGTGGCGCAATTAACGGCGGATTTTCCAATCCCATTTGTACCTGTAAATCTGGGGCTAATTTTAAAATAGAAATAACTTTCACACCCAATTGAGGCTTGATTTTTACTCGAATAAAACTAGGTGCTACAACAGTTCCAATAAAATCTACATTAATCCCAAAAGATTGTAAAGTAGTTACCAATTCCTCACCAATTGCATCAGCATTAAACAATACCTCTTGATTTCTTTCCTCTGTGTCCTCTGCGTCTCTGCGGTTTTTTGATCGATAATCTTCTTGTGCTTCCGTTTCTTCTTCAAGCCCCCCTTTTTTAAGGGGGGTTGGGGGGATCTCTACCCCATCACCGAAATAACTTTGACATTTCTGCTGCTGCGGACAAATTTCGCACAAATAAGGCTGACTTGTTGGTGGTACCTCCAGAGGTGGTTCCGAAATTAACCACTCTTGCATTTGCTGTAACTTGTAGGGAATCAACTGATGTATCGTGTTTTCCAACTGTTCCCAATCATAATAATACTCCTTGAACTCCGGTAACACGCAGTAAACCGCCGAATCTACAGGTACTTGCTGCTTTTGTTGCAGCATATAACTATAAAGAGAAACTTGGGCTAATTGCGCTGATGGATCGACGGGTTGATAGGTTTTGAACTCCACCACGCATAAACGTTTGCGATCGCAATTGTATACCAAACAGTCAAATTCTCCCCTAACTTGTTGTCGGGTTCCATTTGGTAAATCAAAATAATGTTCTAATTGACGTTCTTCTGAAATAAAAGTATTGCGAATTACACTTTCTGCACTGCAATAGCGTCTATTTACGAGCAATATTTGTGCAAAGCGTTTAATTACATCTCGCAAACCATGCCAAACTTGCAGCATTGGTTGAGCTTTACTGCTATCTTTTATAACAATTTGTTCCAGGTAAGGTGAAAATTTAGCTTTAAAAAAAATCTCCTGCATTTCGTCAGCAACAGTTTCAGTCTGTAACTGCGATGCTTCTGGTTTAAATAATTCCTGAAATCTCGGTTCAACAATTGCCAGATTAATAAATTCATCGGCTAGATCGTGGAAAATTTTACCGATTCCAGTTACAGTATCGCGGGGAAGAAATAATGTATTACCGCCGAATTTATCGCCGAGATAAAACAGACGCGGACATTCAAATGCAACTCTAACTTTAGTAACGGTTAAAGATGAACTATCGGTTTTTTTAGTAAATTTATTTGTATTAACTGGCATATTAAGAATATTATTTTCACCTTCGGAATTAAATTTTAATAAACTGCAATGCACCGCAGCTAGATAAACCGTATCCATCGCCGCATAATGTAATTGTTTTTGTGTAAGAGGTCGTTTTCCCCAATCGCTCGCTCCTCCGTCGGCATCTACATTAGTAAAGTTGCACAATTCTGTTGCTAAAGTTTTGAGCTTTAAATTAGATGTTTGTAATTTATAACGAGTAATTTTTCTAGCTATTTTCAGCGTGCAGGTAACATTTGGGGTTAACTTTCCTCCCAGATATTTTAAATCAAAACTGGCATTGTGAAATACCTTTTCTATCTGGGAGTTAACCATAATTTGGTTAATAAAATATGCTGCTAAATCTGGTTTATCCAACACATCGAGAATATAAGCCGATTCACCCGTTGAATCTTTCGGGTTAGCTAATACTTGAATAAGAGATAGCTTAGGATTAGAAGTCCAATAGTTAGCAACTTCTGTATCCAGCCATAGTATTTTAGATGAGCGAAATTGATTAATTTGGGTTTTTATTTGAGTAGCATCTGTAAGGTAGTGCATTTAGATAATATATTGATTAAGTATACGGGGATTTAAAATAAACGGCGGTTGAAACCGCTTCTACACAGGCAAAGTCCACCTTCGTGGACTAATGATTTAATTAAACCCGCGCAGGCGGGTTTCGTTTGTGTAGCAGCGGTTTCAACCGCCAGATTAAATTCAAACAACCCCTAAACATTCAACAAAATCAACCGATCTTGTAACTTCTCTTTTTGGTTGATAATTTTAATTTTTTTTGCTTGATATAAATCTTCAATCAACAACCCGATATCACTTTCACTCACATCAGGAAACTCAGCCATACAATTTTTAATTAAAGTAGGAACTCCCATACATTTTTCAGTTTTGACAAGATTAAATAGGAAATTTTGTACCGATCTAAAATCTCTTCTATTCTTTACAGTATTTTCTATTTCCGCAACAATTCCTAAATTCTGTAGCAAAGTACATTTATTCAAAAGTTGAGATTCCCGAATTAACTTTTGCAATTCCTGTAATTTGATAGTTTTACCGGCTACGACTAATTCCTGGGCTTCAGCAGCATTTACCAAACTATGATATGTAGCTAATACGTGAACGGAAGGTAGATTTGGTTTAATATGAATATTTTCTGTACCTGTGAATATCTGCTGATATAGTTGATAACCTTTGAGCTTTCCATTTCCAACGCTACCAATTCTAATCAGATATAGTTTGTCACAAAGCTGATTTTGAATTGCTTTAAGAGAAGCATTCATAATATTAAAAAAGCTGGTCATATTAGAATCTTCCGTCCAAACTATTCCTATCCGTTCGCGCTTTCCGGGTTGTTGATAGCTCAAAGAATAACCCGCATATTTACCACTAATAAGCTTTTGTTTAATTCCCTGTACTTGTAATGCTTCTAAGGCTTCTTTTAAATTTCCAATCAAATCGGGTGCTGATAATAAAGTTATTTTCTTGATTTTTTCCTGATTTTTCTTATATTCTTTTTGCCATAGCAACTCAAATTCCGCTGCAATTGTTGTCCCGTCTGTGGTTGGTTCTGTAATAGTAATAACTATCGAGGGTTTAGTCTGTCCGGGAATTTCAATGCCAATTTTAACATTTTTAGCATTGCCGTCTTGTGACGGTCTTTCTTTAATATCTATCAGCCGTAGTTTGTATTGTTGATACTCATTCTTTGCTAAAGTTAAAGCATTTCTAGGCAGAGTTTTACCACCACGAACACTTTCTGTCAAAAATTGCTGAGTTAATGGAAAAATTGCTGGTGTCGGCTGCGAATTAGCTTGTTGATGTAATGGTTTTAGCTGATAAGTCCAAAGAGCTTCTACTTGTTCTAAATTAATTTTTTTTAATTTTACCGTTTTATCAATTCTCTGTTTATCAGCTAGTGGAATGCTATCTAAATTTCTTCTCAATGTATCAGTAATGACGCTAATAATAACCAAAAAATTTTTTAGATAGCTATTATGAATAGTTGTATTCACATTAAATAAAGATTGAAAATCTTGATAATCAGGGGACAAACGAGGAATATTATCCAAATTATCAAAACATAAAACAATCGGTTGAGTTTGATCTGAAATTCTGCCAAAATTTGCTAAAATATTTTTAGCTTCGTCTTCTGAATCAATACAGCGACTAACTTTCAAAGCCTGCATTGACTCTTCGCTTAAGTCATCTCCCCGCAGCCACTCGCAAGCGATAGGATATAATTCTGGATCTGTTAAATCGTGCAGCACTCCAAAAAAAAAGTCAGGATTGTAGAGTCCAGCTATGTTATAAGTTCTTTTCAGATGTTGAATAAATTTACGGCGATCGCTCTGTAAAAACAACCAACTATTGTTACTTTTCGTAAAGGCTGATAAGTTTTTCAGCCATAGCAGTAACTGCGATTCTTGCTGTCCTTCGGGTGTTTGAATTAAGCTATCAACGGTAGAACGTAAAATGTGTCTCCAAATATAGTCGCTATTAGCCCAAGGACCAATATAAGCAAAAAAGGCTTTAGAATTAAGAATACGTTTGAGACGACCTAATAAATAACTTTTACCAGAACCAGAATCGCCTAAAAGTAGTAAGCTGCGGCTACGATTATCTTTAATAACTAAATCGAGAAGCTCTTCGATTTCAGTAATTACTTCTTGATGAATTGAATCAACGCTGTTACTTGAATCTTGTTTTTCTCCCCAAAAGTTACCCGGTTTGAGATTTATGAGACCAAAAGGATTGACCTCACGCTTAATAATATTATCGATAGATGTCATGATTAAACTATGGTGTGAGTCGCGAATTAAAAGAAAAGATAGCTATTCAACTGAGATATAGAACAGCGGACCACCAGCATTTTGTACAATCCCAGTATCAATTTGTTCGGGAGTGTAAGCGCTAGCTTCTTGCAAAGTACCTAAATCAATTTTGTCGTCAGCTTGCAAGCGATAAAGTGCTTTATCTAACTCATCCCGCGATAGTGGTGGCTGTAATTTCTGCCGCAAATGGAAGATTGGCAAATAATTTTCAGTACCTAAGTCTTTATCCAATTTCAGGATGATTTGTAAAATTTCTTCGTCAGTAATATTAGTAATTTCTACAGTAGACTCCGTAGTAATACTTGCTTGTTCCGACTTACTTGGTAGAGTTTTCCGTAAAAAGCGCAGATAATTATTTAGTAAATCTAAACTTAGAGTTGGGTTAGTCCCCTTCTTAGGATTGTAATCATCTCGTAAAAATTCAATTCCTCGCTCAGTCAGCCAAATTTCAGCTTTCGTCTTTTTAATCTTGATTTCAGTTTCAATTAATCCGCGATCGCCTAAACTTTTTAATATCTCTTCCTTCTGTGCAGCTTTCAACGAAGATTTGATTTTACTCGGTGCTATTTTACCTGAAGCTTTACCGACATTCTCCAATATCTTAAGTTCTTTCTGCTCGATGGGAATCTCCGCCGCATCAAGTTCCAACAAAGCTTGACCGGGGGGTAAAATTTTGACAGTAGCAATCTCGCGAGAATAATCGATGATATCGCGATCGCCCAAATTTTGGCAAATTGTGTTTTTACCCTTAAATGATTTGAAAGCATTGCCACTCAAGGTCGAGCGGTAATTTTCGCACCCTAACAACTTCAGTAAAAACTTTAACTCGTTCGTATCCATATGGGTAATTTTGCCTATATATTAGTCAGCAATACCTGACCGCAAAGGGTCTAAGTTTGTTTCCTTTTTTTTTATCCTAACCGTTATGTGCTTTTACTACACTGTAAGATTACTAACAGGACTTACGTAAAACCCTCTTTTTAAGGGGGTGGATCGAAAGGGTCTGGAACACAATATTTTCCCTTATTCCTGTGTAAGTCCTAATTAATAAAAAATATTTACTATATTCGTTCTAATTAATTTCCGTAGTGAGAACATCTTGCTCCCTTATATACTCCCCATCTCCCTATCTACTGTAAATTGTATATTATTTATTATACAAATGTAGAAGTACTATTGATTAAACCTAAACAACGTCTGGCTATGAGATAATCAATAAATTACCAGGCTATTTTCTACGATTAAAGAATTATAGAGGTCATTAAAATTGCCTTTTTGACGTAAAAAGTATTACTTCTGATGTTCCTCGTTCCAATTTTACTGAAGCAGATTTAGACAATCTTGCTGAGATAATTTTAGAAGCAGAAGGAATTATTAAACCGTTAGTAGTTAAAGCCACAGGGATAGAAAGTTTTGCCGTAGTTGATGGACATTTTGAATATTACGCTGCTGTGAGAGCAAAGGAAAAAGATGCTCGTAAAGGTGAAATGGTCAATGCATTTGTAATTTCACCCAAACTTGAAGATTTAGTTGTCAAACAAGCCGCTATTCTTAGGAGGAAAGAACCAAAAGAATCATCTGAAAAGTCAGTACAAACAACTACCGATACAAGTAACTTAGAATCTCGCGTACAAAATCTGGAATTACGACTTGAAAAGCAAATTAACGAATTAAATTCAAAAATAACTCAACAAAGAAAAATAACTGACGAAGAATTAAAGCAACTTGAAAATAGAATTCCTCAACCAAGTCATCCCTTAACTTCGATCAATACTTTAGATCGAGAACAGTTATTTATAAAATTGCAACGCTCTAGAATTCCCGGTGCGGAAAAGCTTTCTCAAGGGATCGTAAACGCTCGCGAAAAAAAATCAAACCAAGAATTTACAGATTATCGCGATGTAGTTAATTCAGTAAAAGGATTGGGGGATAAAACAATATTGACCGTGATTGACGAATGGTCGAAATAATTTTGGTGTTAAATAAATGGGGTAAGCGGGTAATTGAAAATCTAAAATTCGGTGACACATTAAAATATGCGACTGACTAAATGATTTTGCTTGGCTTTCTTTCGCATTTCCCAAGCTAAAGTAGTCGCAATAATTGTGTCTAACTGATTATATTTAGGTTGCCAATTAAGCACCTGACGAATTTTATCAGATTCAGCCATTACACAAGCTGGATCTCCAGGACGACGTTTAGCTTCAATAACGGGGAAGTCAGTTTCAGAAATTGCTTTCACCCGTTCAACTACTTCACGAACGCTATATCCTGCTCCGTAACCGCAGTTAAATATTTCGCTTTGATTGCCTTTTTCTAAGTAACGCAAAGCATCCAAATGTGCTGATGCTAAATCTTCAACGTGAATATAGTCTCGAATTGCTGTACCGTCGGGAGTTGAAAAATCGGTACCAAAAATCAATAGTTCCGATCTACGTTTTAAAGCTGCATCACAAGCAACTTTTATTAAGTGGGTTGCATTCGGAGAGATTTGTCCTATTCTAATGCGAGGCTCGGCTCCGGCTACATTGAAGTAGCGTAATATTACGTAGTTGAGATTAGAAACAGCGGCGTAATCTTGAATTAACCATTCACTCATCAGTTTTGAGCGTCCGTAAGGATTAATAGGCTGCGTTGGTGTCAACTCCGTTACAGGAATTTGCTCCGGTTCGCCATAAACTGCGGCTGTGCTGGAAAAGATTATCTTATTTATACCTGTCAAACTACAGCATTCAAGTAAATTCAGAGTGTTGCGAGTATTGTTGCTGTAATAGTCTAAAGGACGGGCAACAGATTCTGGTACTATCAGACTAGCCGCAAAGTGAAGTACCGCACTAAACTTATGTTGAGAAAGAACTTGATAAAGAAGTTTGGTGTCAGCTAAATCTCCAATAATTAATTCACCAAAAAGTAAAGACTCAGCAGAACCTGTCGAACAATTGTCATAAATAATTACATCGTAGCCAGCTTCTCCAAGTTGACGTACAACGTGAGAGCCGATATATCCAGCTCCTCCAGTTACCAGAACTTTCTTATTCATTTACCTATTCTTAAATTGGAATACAAAATATGCAGAATTTTCTGATAAACAAAATAACTCGGTTTTCATTAGAACGGCCATATACCCTACTACAGCACGGGGTAATCAAATAATTAGAATTAGACAAATATCAGTTGTGGGATAGCTTATAGGAAATCTAAAATCTAAAATTGAGTTTATCTACCCTTACCTAATAAAACCACTCGAATAGTTTTGAAAAATATCGCTATATCTAACCAGATAGAATAATTCTTGATGTAATAAAGGTCGTAAGATAACTTTTCATAAGCATCTTCAATGGATGCACCGTAAGGATAAAGTACCTGGGCCCATCCTGTTATTCCCGGTTTGACTAAATAGCGAATCTCGTAATAAGGAATCGCTTCCTTTAACTGAGCATCAAACTGCGGTCTTTCCGGACGCGGACCAATCAAACTCATTTCTCCTTTCAAAACATTCCACACCTGCGGAAGTTCATCGATTCGCATTAATCGCAACCAATATCCCACCCGCGTAATTCGGGAGTCGCGTTTCTGCGCCCATTGTGCGCCAGACTTTTCAGCGTCTTGAGACATCGAGCGGAACTTGTGGACTTTGAATGTTTTACCATTTAATCCTGTACGTTCTTGAGAATAAAAAACCGGGCCTGGACTATCTAATTTGATTAATAGTGCTACTAACAACATCAAAGGAGACAGAATCAACAACAGCAATGCCGATGCGATCGTATCCATGACTCGCTTTACTCTGGTATTAATCCCACCAGACATCAGATTAAAACCCGTACTGAAAGTAAACCAAGTATCTTGTAGCAAAGATGAAGGAAGTTTGTACCACAGATTTTCGTAAATATCTGGCAGCTTGTAAACAGGAATTCCTTGCAATCGCATTGCCATCAACTGTTGTACCAACGAACCTGATAATTCGATTTGGCTTTCTAACAATACTCCAGTCCAGCGCTGCAAACTCAACTCCGGTAAATCTGCAATTGTACTTACTGTATATTTTTGTTCCAATGGAAACGAATGTTTAGAAAAATCTGAATCATCCGATTCAGTTAAAACTACCAAACGTCCTAGAGAATTATGTGCTTGGAAGTTTTGAGCAAATTGAATTGTATTCTTATTTGCACCTAAGACTAACCAACGACTTTGTTGAGCGTATTGACGAATCAATTTAGCCGTCCAAATTCGTAATATTATTGCCCAAATGGTAAAAACAGCCAGAGTTGGTAGTAAAACGCTCCGCCATAATAAAGGGTTGCTTCTCCAAGCACCAGATATATAAATGACTGCTGCACTGACGATCGCAACGAATATATTACTTAAGATAATCCGTGCTGGCGCTCTTAAACCGGCAATTTGCTTTTCTGGTTTATAAGTATCAGCTAAATATAGCGATCCGAGAACTAAAAATATAAAACCGTAAGAAGTTGGATTAAACCAATTAACTAATTGATTAAAACGCAGCCAAAAAATAACTCCTAGTGAAGAAACTAAGCCAATAATATCTGTGAGTAAAAGTAATTTAGGAATACCTCCGATCACTTTTTGTGAATCTAAACTCATAGATCCCTTATGAGATAAAGCCTCCTGCATTAGTCGGTAGTTCCTCTGTTTTTTGTTTTTTTTAAAGTTATACGCAGCGTTGAACTATACTAGATTTTTCAGCAAATTATCTTAGATAAAGCAAATACAAGCGATATCTAAAGTAAATGGTATTACTACGTATAGAAAATATGACTTCCGGAAGAAAATATCAAGATCGGATAGAATACATTTAATCAAATAAAAATATTTTTTTATATTAATTTCAATATTTATAGCTGTTGTAGATAGACAAACGAGATAATTTATGTATTCCAAATTACACTACATCTTCTTTTTGGAATAGATAATAACTTTATATATAATCTATTTCTATGTATATGATTTAAAACAAAAATCAATCAGGAATGACCGCAATTGTCACAAGCAAAAGGTTGGTGCGTGACAATTGAATTAAAATACACTGCGATCGCGAAATAATATTTGTGAGGAACAATACAATTTCTCAACATTTTTTGAAATGCTTTTTAAAAGAAAGGTAAATATTAACTTATAGGTATAGCTCCAGACTTTTCAAATTGGCAGAATACTGTTAAATAATTAATGCTAGTAGCAGATATTAAAATTAAAATAATATACCCAGATGAACATGGTTATCTAAGGGATAAACAGGAAACGTCTATAAAAGAATATATTATCAGGTACACGAAAGTGCCGTAATTTATCAGAAGTGAAAATTTAGTATAAGTCGATAGCGAGAGTTGTGAGTTATATGACAAATGAGATGCAAGTAGACCAAGAAGAACAAGACTATATTGATTTGCAACAATACTGGCTGATTCTCAAAAGGCGCTGGCTGCCTGCGGTGCTTGTAACTGGCTCTGTTATTGGATTAGCAGCTTTCGTTACCTTTAGACAAAAACAAGTTTATCAAGCAGAAGGTAAATTACTTTTTAATAAGAGTAACAATATCTCTTCCCTTTCAGGTTTAGGCGGACAAATTGGAGAACTCAGCGGTATTACAAACTTGAGTAACCCCCTGGATACGGAAGCTGAAGTGATCCAATCCCATCCTCTGATTAGAGAAACCATAACTAAATTTGACCTCAAAAACAAAGAAGGTGAACCCCTCCCTTACGAAGCTTTTCTCAAACAACTTAGCGTTAAAACCATCCGTGGTACCGATGTCTTGCAGCTTTCTTATAAAAGTACCGACCCCAAGGAAGCAGCAAATGTGATAAATTCTCTGATGAACGATTATTTGAAAAATAATGTTGAAAACAACACTTCAGAAGTAAGAGCAGCGCGGGAATTTTTGCAAAAAGAATTACCAGAAATCGAAGCGAGAGTAGTCCAAGCAGAAGCAGCTTTGCGTCAATTCAAAGAGCAAAATGGTGTCGTTGCTTTAGAAGAAGAAGCAAGGGTTGGGGTAGAAAGTCTCAATAGTCTATCGCAGAATATTACTCAAGCTCAGGCACAGTTAGTGGAAGCGATGACTCGCTCCGAGGCTTTAAAAAATCAATTGAAATTGCAGACGCAGCAAGCGGTAGCACTCTCAAGTTTGAGTCAATCTCCAGCCGTACAGCAAGTACTTACGGAATTCCAGAAGACCCAAGATGAGTTAGCAGTAGCGCGAACTCGTTTAACTGACGAACACCCGACAATTATTAATCTTTCTCAGAAATTGCAAGCCTTGAGAAACCAACTTGAAGGACGAGTTGGACAAATTGTCGGTAATGGAGTATCTGTAAGAGAACCAGATTTACAAATTGGTGAATTAAAGCAAGCCCTGACAGCCGAACTGGTCAAATCTGAGGTAGACCGCTTAGCTGCAATCAATCGAGTCGGCTTATTGAGTAAAGCTTTGACATCAAATCAAGCACGGTTAGGGGTTTTACCTAAATTAGAGCAACAACAGCGAGAATTGCAGCGGAAATTACAAGCAGCGCAATCAACATACGAACAGTTATTAAAGCAATTCCAAGAAGCTCAGGTAGTTGAAAAGCAGAATGTCGGAAATGCCAGGGTGATTGCTTCAGCTTTGGTTCCCGATGTAGCAATTTCACCCAAAATCTTGCTGAATCTGGCTCTAGGTGGCTTCTTAGGAATACTGTTGGGTGTAGGAACCGCGTTGATACTCGAAGCAATGGATAAATCCCTCAAAACCCTGGATGAAGCCAAGAGACTTTTGGGTTATCCATTATTGGGTACTATTCCTCATGTGGATGAAAAAGACAAAGAGAAAAAAGAATTACCCGTACTCAACAATCCCTATTCACCCGCGACCAATGCTTTTGAAATACTTCAGACAAATCTCGGTTTCACTATATCTGATAAAGCATTAAAAGTAATTGTAGTCAGCAGTTCCATCACGGGTGAAGGTAAATCCTTTGTTTCAGCGAACTTAGCAGTTGCGATCGCTCAAGTAGGACGACGAGTATTATTGATAGATGCAGATATGCGTCGTCCCCGACAGCAGGAAATCTGGAATCTACCCAACATGATTGGGTTGAGCAATGTATTGGTGGGACAAGCGACTTTACACGGCAGCGTAGCAGAAGCACTGGTAACATTAGATGTGCTGACCTGCGGGAAAATTCCCCCTAATCCCTTAGCTTTGCTAGAATCTCAGCGCATGGCTAGTTTGGTAAAAGATGCTAGCCTTGATTATGACTTTGTAATTATTGATGCTCCACCTTTAACGGCGGTTGCCGACGCTTTAAACTTGGGTAAACTAGCAGATGGAATGTTATTAGTTGTACGTCCCGGCGTTGCAAATACTGGCTCCGTAAGTGCGGCCAAATCGTTGTTACAACAGTCCGGTCAGCGCGTTTTGGGTATGGTAGTCAATGGTGTTACTGGTGATAACAGTTACGGCGGATATTATTATAACAAGGGTTATTACGGTATAAATCCAATCGAAATGAATGGAAAAGTTGATACTGATATTATTAAAGTTGAAATTAGATAGCGGGTGAAAATAATTCGTAATACCCTTCCCTACGGGACACCTTGCGGTGAACGGGAAACCTCCGGTGAACGTAATTAATTATCTATGTTCCATTTTTATTAATTTTACTTAAATTAACGGAATAATAACAAAGGAATATTGCTACTTCTCAGTAGTTGAGCAGTGGTACTACCAATTACTAAGTTACGAATGCGGCTATGTCCGTAAGCTCCCATAAGTAAAAGACTAATATCTTGTTCGTTAACATACTTAGCAATGACTTTTTCAGATTCACCTTCTAATAAGCTGCAAATCGGCTGATATCTTGCTCTTTTTAAAGATTGTTCGGCTTCATTAATCGCTGTTGCACTTTGCTCCGAACTATCTTTCACTACCGTTAATAGATGTATTTCTAAACTTTGAAAGTTAGGGGAATTTGCTAAAAATTTCAGGATCTTTTTTCCCGTTGAACTACCGTCATAAGCTAATAAAATGCGTTGAATCGGTTTAAATTCAGCAGGAGTAACTAAACAAGGCTTGCGACTGCTACGAACAATCCGATCCACATTTGCCCCTAAATGTCCCCGTGCAAAATCCGCTGCTTCTCCCCGTTTACCCAAAACAATTAAATCTGAACTGTCTTCAAATTCATGCAAACAATCCACCAGGAATCCTGTTTTATGAATTAAATTAAAATCTTCTATACCTTCAGCTTTCAAAGTCTGGGCTGCATTATCTAAAATTAACCTTGCCCGTTGATTATTTAACTTGGCTCTTTCATGTTCTAAATTTACTAATTCATTCAGTAAATTTTCGGTAGCGCCAAGTCCAATACTACCGCTTAAATTACCCGTCGAAGCTACTTGTTGGCTGCGAATATCCGTGACAGACAAAACTTGAATATGAGCTTTAAAGGAGCGAGAAAACCAAGCCCCGTATTTATAGACATTTTCGGCAAAAGTTGAACCATCGGTACAAAGTAAAATATTTTTCACGGTAATTCCAGCCCCTGTAAATGAAAGAATTTTTTGGTGGCATGGGGAGTAGGGAGTAGGGAGTAGGGAGTAGTAAGATAGGAATTATCATACTTATGAGCGGGCTGTGGATTTTTGATAGTCTGTTAATTTATCTAGCAAAGTAGCACTAGCTTCATTGAGTCCAATTAATTCTACTTCTGCTCCATTACGGCGAAATTTGAGTATCGCTTTATCAAGTACCTCTACTGCTCCTTGATCCCACAGGTGAGCATGAGTTAGATCGATTGTTACACGCTCGACTAACTCCGTAAAATCAAAATACTCTAAAAACTCATCTCTTGATAAAAAGAATATTTGTCCAGCTACCTTATAAGTGCAGTGGGAGCCATCTTGACTCAGTATTTTATCTACAAATACCAACTGAGCAATTTTACGGGAAAAGAATACAGTACTCATCACAATCCCTACAACCACACCAAGAGCAAAGTTACTAGTAAAAATAATTACCAGCATTGTAGTCAACATTACGGCGGTATCCGTGCGGGGGATGCGGCGAATATTCTTAAACGAAGACCAGCGGAATGTCCCAATTGACACCATAATCATCACGGCTACTAACGCTGCCATCGGCATTTGCTTTACCCAAACTTGCAAACCCAAAATTGCAATTAATAGGAAAATACCAGCCGCGAGAGTTGATAATCTTCCTCTTCCCCCAGACTGTACGTTAATTACCGATTGTCCAATCATCCCACATCCAGCCATACCTCCGAAGAAACCCGTGATCATATTTGCAATTCCTTGTCCTTTGGCTTCTTGATTTTTATCGCTGGGAGTATCAGTAAATTCATCTACCAACGAAGCAGTCAAAAACGAAGCCAATAAACCAACGATCGCCAAAGTCACAGAATAAGGCAGAATAATATTTAATGTTTCCAGATTAAACGGCACTTCAGGTAAAGCAAAGCTAGGTAAAGCAGTTGGTAACTCTCCTTTATCCCCCACCGTGGGAACGTTCAGCTTTAAACTAATTGCTGCGATCGTCATTACCACCAAAGCCACCAAAGGAGAAGGAACTACCTTAGTAAAGCGAGGCAAAATGTAAATAATCGCTAAAGATAAAGCCGTCAAGACGTATACCGTTACCGGAACATTAATTAATTCGGGTAACTGAGCTTTAAAAATCAATATTGCCAAAGCATTAATATAGCCAACCATCACCGCTCTGGGAACGTACCTCATATAGCGTCCCAGCTTCAACACTCCAAATAAAACTTGAAAGATTCCCGTCAAAAAAGTGGCTGCAAACAAAAATTGCAAACCATAATCCTTAACTAATCCAATCATCAGCAGAGCCATCGCTCCTGTAGCAGCAGAGATAGAAGCCGGTCTACCTCCCAAAAACGCCGTCGTTACCGCAATAATAAACGAAGCATAAAGCCCCACCTTGGGGTCTACACCAGCGATAATCGAAAAGGCGATCGCTTCTGGAATCAAAGCCAATCCCACCACAGCCCCAGCCAAAATATCTTGCCGGGTATTAAAAAACCACTCTCGTTTCCAATTTGTTATGTTCAACTTATCTCCTAACACCGTTCGTGTAAAGTTGCGTAATTCTTACTCAAAATAGCCCACTCATTAACATAATTCCGTAATTAATAATTCGTCACAAAAAAGCCGATATTTCCTTGGAGAACTTGTAAGACAAGATGCAAAACGTAAAGGTAAATGAATAGCTTACACGCACGGCAAAGCAGGCAGCGCAGACTCATCAGTTTCGCGCCAGTGATACATTAGGTCAAGATGCGACTGTTGCTTATGGTTATAAAGATTTGATTGTCAGAAATATTAGTCAAACACCTTTATTATTGCGGTTGCAAGTATTTCCGGAAAAAGCCGAAGTTACAGCTAGTGTTTGGGGAATTGAAATATTACCATTTGAGGTGAAAGTTGAGTCAAATATATTGCAAGAATTAACATTACCTGCTGGTGGAATATCCGGTTGGGAAGTGGAAACCAAGCGGTCTATACGAAATGGAAAGGAAATTGATATGAATACACATGGAAAATTAATTATCAAGCTGTTGATATTTATAAGGCTCATGTATCAGTGGTTGCAGGTTAGGAATAAGTCGAAAATCAAAAAATCAATGGCTCAATTTTAGCCTGCACTTCTTCTATAAAATTCTCTGGTACTGACTCAAGAAATTTTACTTTTCGAGCTTTCCATTCCAAACATTTGATTTGGTCTGCAAGAATCACTCCATGTGTCTTTAATTCAGGAGGAAGAATTACTTCAAAAGGGTAATTTTTTTGACTACTTGTAATAGGCATAAATAAAGCCAAGGAGTTTTTTTCATTATATTTATAAGGTGAAATTACAAAAGCAGGTCTGTGACCTCTTTGTTCGTGACCTTTTATTGGGTCAAAATCCAAATAAACAATATCTCCCCGGCTTGGAATATAAAAATTACCGCGCGTTACCAAACTTCGTTCCCCACTGCGACTCCACTATCAATTTCGCCATGACTATTTTCTGGGGTGATTTGACTTACAAGTTCCTCAAGTGAATAACGCTTACGCTTTTTCGGTTGAATAGTCAAATTCCCATCTTTCACACTAAAATCAACTATCGAACCTTCGGTGACATTAATCTCTCTCGCTATGTGTTGCGGAATCCTAATAGCAAGGCTATTTCCCCATTTTGCAATATTTCCACTCATAATCAATCTAAATTAAATATAAATATCAATCGAATCCTATATAGGATATACGATGTATCTACATAATAACAGATTTTTTGAGAGTTTTATTGATTAACGCTACACAACATTACAATTTATTTAATTGATTTATGCAACTTGATTTACAAATTTAAAAAATTATCCCATGCAAACCCCTCTTAATTCAACCACCAACTTTACACAACTTCCTCACACAAGTACTCAAACCCCATTGTTTATCACCAGAAGCGCAAACAGCATTAATTACACATTTAGTAGAAGCTAATCTTTGGGGAATAGACTCCCACGGATTGCAGCAAATTATCGGCTATGACAAAAGCCTTAAAAGCGGACGAATTAACCCTAAACCGCAGATAAAAATCATTCACGATCACCCTAGTTTAATTCGCATAGATGCAGATGCAGCACCGGGACAATATGCTGCTAAAGTTGCAATTTTTGGAGATAATATTGTTTCTAAATATTTAGTTAATTCGCCGTCGAAATAATCTTAACAATCCAATTCCTGTAATTAAGCTAGATAAAATAGTAGTTGTTATCACTCCAATTACAAAGCTAACAATCCAAGCAATATCAGGATTCCAAACTTTGTGTAACAAAAAATTAGCAATTAAGCCTATAAAAGAACCTAAAAACACGCTTGCAAAAATACCTATTAAAGATAGCATCAACCATCCCAAGGAATTGTCTATTTGTCGGCGTATAGTTAACCATTTAGCTATCGATGTTCCTCCTATTACTCCGATTACCGCACATAGCAATTCTCCCTTAGAACCGAATAATATACTCCCAGTAAAAGTTCCTATAAATAAACCTGTGAGAAAGCCAAACAAAGTTTCTATTAAAGACCAAAAATTAAATATAATTCGCTGTCTTAACACCAACCATTGCATAATTTCAACTGGTACCAAAGTAACAATTGCTGCTAACATTGCGTAGTGATAACCTACATCCTTACCAAAAATAGAATACACCGCTCCACTAAAAATACTACGTATAAATAAACCAATGCCGATACCGACAATATTCGATAACATCCATTGATAGAAAAAACCAGTATTAATAGTTGTGATTGGAGTTATTGAACTATCAACTTGGGCTATTTTCGGTGGATTAGTAACGTTAAAATTCGCAGTTTGATTGGAAGCGGAAGGTATAGTACTTTGAAGCGTAGGCAAAAATGAAATTGGCTTAATCTCCAACAACCTTTGTAAAATTTCTTCAGTGTTTGCTGGGCGTTGAGAAGGCGATCGCATCATCATCCAATCGAGAAAGTCTGCAAACTCTGGCGAAATATTTGGTACTGCATCGCGCCATAATAATTCATCAGTTTGGGGATTATAAAATTGATTTGGGTCTTTTGCGGTGAGTAAATAAACGAACGTCCGTCCCAAAGCGAAAAAATCCGATTGCTGCATGGCTTGACCGTTCATTTGTTCCGGTGGTGTGTATCCAGCGGAAATTATTCCCGTCACCTGTCCCTGAGCTTGTGCTTGCCAATAAGTATCGCTAACTACTCGTGCCGTACCAAAATCAATTAGTGCTAAACCACCTTCAGCCAGCAGCATAATGTTAGGTGGTTTGATATCGCGATGAAAAAAGTTTTGATTGTGAACCTGTTGCAGAATAACTGTCAATTCTTGCAACCATTGCATCGCCATTCTTTCATCAATAGGACGATATTCGCGTTGTTTTATGTACTCATATAAATCCATCCCCTCAATTTTTCCCATGATTAAACAGTGCAAAGCTTCCTGACTGTTGCGGGGATGATAAATAAAATATCCGTCAGCTTCAACTTGAGGAATTCCGGGATAATTTAATTGAGATAAAACTTCAGCTTCTCGTTGAAATAATTCAATTGCTTTAGGAAAATTATTATGGAGAATTTTAAGAACTTTTGGGGTAGTGTTGCGTTCAGTTATCTCATAAGTCTTACCAAAACCTCCACCTCCTAAATATTTTACTACCTTGTAACGTCCTTGTAGCAGCAATTCAGAACCACAACCCAGACAAAAAATTATCTTGTCAGAATTATCGGGTTTTGGACAATGGGGATTTATACAAAGACTCATTATCTTGGTAATAGGGAATGGGGAATGGGGCATTGGGCATTGAGTGTTATTTCTCAAGCATTAAGGAAGAACTTCTACTAATGTACCTATTTTTACGACTTTATATAACTCATCCACATCTTGATTTTTTAAAGATGGACAACCCCAAGTCCAGTTTTCTTGATTATCTATCATTTGATCGCTTCCTTGAGGTACACCATGAATACCAACTTGACCCCCAATAGAATTAAACCAAGAAATTTTACCTTGGTTTTTAGCTTGAAAATGCTTCCTCCAAGATGCAGCATTGGGATAATCTAACCACATAAATTTAGACCATGAAGAATGAGGATACAAATCTTTTATCCGATGAATACCTTCAGGAGTACGTCTGTCACCTTCTTTTAACTTATCTCCTTTTGGACTGCTACCGAAAACTACAGGATAAGATTTGATCGGCTTTTGATTATAGTAAAGCGTGATTCGATGCTTTGATTTTTCAATTAAAATCGAAGTTTTGCTTTTATCTATGTTCTCTCCAATTAATTTATCAACTGTTTGACTGTAATTTAGTAACTCATTTCCAGGAATAGCAGAATGAATCGCTTGCGGTGATTTACAACCTTTAAGACATAAAACTTCCGCTATATCCGTAACGGGAAAAATAAATCCCAAGCGAGCTAGTAGAAAATATATTGTAGATATGCTACAAACTAAAAGCAAAATTATTTTTATTTGATTTTGATATTTCAAATTCACTTGTTTTAAAGTAAGAATAGTTACATTTAATTTTTTAGTAAATCAACTTTAACACTCCCAGTAAAGGAACCTCACCCCTTCCCCTCTCCTTACTAAGGAGAGGGGTGCCGAAGGCGGGGTGAGGTTATATTTCTAATCCCCATTCCCAATTCCCAATGAATAAAGAAATGCGCCGCGACTTTAACAACCGCGAAGAATTGATAGCTTACCTCAAACAAGAATTTCCCGAAACTGTAAAACGAGATGAACACGTCAGCAAAACCGTGGGTGGACGTAAAGCTGCCGAAAAAGCACTACAAAAAGTAGACCCTAAAAAATACGGTAAAACACGTAACTTTTTAACTGGAGGAGTTACAAAACTTTCCGCTTATCTCCGCTACGGTGTACTTAGTTTGCGAGAAGTGCGAGACTTTGCCTTAAGTAGAGCTAGTAATAATGACGATGCGACAAAGTTAGTTAACGAACTAGGCTGGCGCGATTATTGGCAAAGGCTTTATGTAAAATACGGTGATGGAATCTGGGAAGATAGAGAAGAATATAAGACGGGTTACGGTGTCGCCGATTATGCAGCGGAATTACCCGAAGATATCGCACAAGGTACTACAGGATTAGTTTGTATTGACAGCTTTAGTCAAGAATTGCGCGAAACTGGCTATTTACACAATCATATGCGGATGTGGATTGCAGCATATATAGTGCATTGGCGGCGAATTGGCTGGCAAGCTGGCGCAAAATGGTTTTTAGAACATTTATTAGATGGCGACCCCGCAAGTAACAATATGTCATGGCAATGGGTAGCAAGTACCTTTAGTCATAAACCTTATTTCTTTAATCGCGAGAATTTAGAACGTTACACCGATAGGGTTTATTGTAAAGAATGTCCTTTATATGGAAAATGCGATTTTGAAGGTAGTTACGAACAGTTAGAAGAGAAATTGTTTCCTAAAAAAGAGTTTAGTAATCAGCCCAATAGTGGAAGTTATCAGAAGGGGAAGAGGAAAGGAAAGAGGTAATAGGTTAAAGGTTAAAGAATGTAAAATGTAGGTTGGGTTAGGCGCACGAAGAGATTAATTATTGACGATAAATTAAAATGCGCCGTAACCCAACATGGTCTTATTGATTTTTAAATAATTCTGTTTTCTGATAACAACATTCATTAGCAATCGCGGTGTTGGGTTACGACACGATTAATGTTATCGATACTAATTCCTACATGGTTTTCGTGTCTAACCCAACCTACGAGCTAAGAGATAAAAACAGATGAAAATTCCAAAATATAGACCCCCATCACATCCAGGTGAAATATTATTAAAAGATTTCCTCGAACCAATGGGAATAACTCAACGACAACTCGCAGATGCACTTCACGTTCCTTATCAGCGAATAAATGAACTCGTAAATCAAAAGCGAGGTATTACACCTAGCACAGCAATACGATTATCAAAATTCTTTGGAAATAGCTCCAATTTTTGGTTAAACCTTCAACAAAATTGGGATTTGTACTACGTTCTTCAGGAAGAAGAAGAGGAATTAAAAATTATTTCACAATTCAAAACCACAGGATAAATTCCCCTGCTTAATCGCTTCCTTTTCCTGTTTAATTTTCCGTAAACGAACAATACCTGGAGGTGGATTTAATGCTTGTGCTTTGCGTTGTTGATGTCCCCATTCCAACCAATCAGCAATATACTGACTCACAGTTTGTTTATTTTGCAAGTAATAAAAAATTGTTGCGTATACTTGTTCTAAACCAAGAGATGTGTATGTTTGAGCGATTTCTTCTGGAGTTCGAGAACGATAAATATATTCATAAAGAATAGTTTCGATACCTATCCGCGAATCTTTGAGACGAATATCATCAGAAGCAAGAAAATTGAAGTAATCTTCTAATTGCATAATTTCAAGCCTCATTCTTTTTATCTTAAATTGTATGCAATATTATTCCTATATGAAAATGCGAATTATTAACCCACGCAGGTGGGTTTTGTTTGTATAGCCCCAGACTTCCAGTCTGAGGGTACTATTTTACAAATTACTTCAACTTAAAAAAGAAAACTCCCTTTAGATAGATTTTATAAATAAGTAAATCGATTGTATTATAATTAATGTCTGTTAAAACAAGTCAGCCTAATCCAGCTTATTTGATTCAAGTTGGAGCGGAGGAACCACTATTACGGGGCGTATTTTACGAAAGAAGTGTCAATTTCTTGGTAAAAAGGATACCTCTCAATCCTAGCCCGTCAGCTAACTTCGTAGGCATCGAGGGGATTGATGATAAACAGCATTTTAACGATGTTTCGTTTTCATTGTCATCCCAGGCTAATATTACTCGCGTCATTTGTGTACTTAATTATTACCTGGTGAATTATCATGCATGATTTTTTTGACTGAATAGAATAAGATTTTGAAAATTTAATTTAGAATTCAAGCATTCGCAATGTGCTATGAAGGATTTGGGATTGCGGTTTTTTGGTCTAAAGAACTACAATTGATTACCGTATATTTTAGGTTGAACAATACTGTTTGTTTGTACCTAATTTAGACATGGGAAATTTGCAATTATTACTTTTAAATTTAAAGGAGCTTGTTATGGGAAATTGGCAAGCAATGTTGAGCGGTGCCATATTTATCGCTGTCATTGGTTTAATTATGACAGAATGGATAAATTTGACAGTAGCAGCTTTACTCGGAGCATTACTATTAGTTTTTACTAATATAATGACTTTAGAAGAAGCAGTCGGATACATAGCTAAAAGTCACGGCACAATATCATTATTTTTCGGGGTCATGATATTGGTTAGAGCGTTCCAACCAACAAAAGTCTTTGATTATTTAGCTGCAAGGATATTATTATTAGTAAAAGGAGAAGGTAAACGTTTACTATTAGGAATAATTGGCATAACTGTTCCGGTTTGTGCATTTTTACCCAACGCTACAACTGTAATGTTGTTAGCACCTTTAATTCCTCCTATAGCTAAAGAATTAAGCGTTAATTTTGTTCCGCTATTGATTTTAATGGTATTTGTGGCGAATGCTGCCGGATTATTAACTTTAGTTGGAGACCCTGTAACATTTTTAGTTGGTGATGCAATTAATTTAAGTTTCGCAGATTATTTATTACGTTTAAGTTTGGGGGGAGTAATTGCGATCGCAGTAGTTGCTCTGACATTACCCGTACTTTTCCGCAAAATTTGGCGAACAAAGTTAGAAGATTTAGAACACATACCGCATCCACAAATTAAGCACCCAGAAGCTTTAATCATGGGTGGTTTGATATTTGCTTTTGTAATCCTCTTTTTTGTGATTGGAGATACTTTACCAGTCAAAATTTCACCCGCTGCTGTTGCTTTATTGGGTGCTGCTTTATCAATGCTTGTATCTCATCAAAGTAAAGTTGATACGGTAGAAAACATTTTACGCGATGTTGATTGGAGTACTTTAATATTTTTCATGAGTACTTTTGTGTTAATCGGAGGATTACAAAAAACAGGGGTAATTCAAAGTTTCGCAGGTGTCTTAGCAACATCTATCGGAACTAATATGATTTTTGGTTCGATAGTATTAGTTTTTGTCACCGGAATTCTATCAAGTATAGTTCCTAATATTCCTTTAGTAGTGGCAATGATTCCGCTATTAAAACAGTATTTAGTTAATGTTGGTTTAGTGGGAACAGAAGTGTTAACACCAGATTTTCAGGGACAATTACCACCATCCGTATTACCTTTATTTTATGCAATGTTGTTCGGTGCAAGTTTAGGAGGAAACGGTACTTTAGTTGGAGCATCTTCTAATATTGTTGCCGCAGGAATCGCTCAGCAGTACGGAAGACGGATTACATTTAAGGGATTTCTTAAATACAGTATTCCGGTAACAATATTACAGCTAATTGCAGCGGCAATTTATTTATTGATTCGCTTTTTTGGGTGATTTTTAGAGTATATGTTAAGAAGATGTTTTAGAAATATCCGGCGGTTGAAACCGCTACTACAAAGGCAAAGTCCACCTCCGTGAACTAATTAATTTAACCCGCGCAGGCGGGTTTTGCTTGTGTAGCCGCGAATTATATTCGCCAGGT
>NZ_JAYGHM010000011.1:109490-131054 GCF_034931125.1 Rivularia sp. UHCC 0363
ACATCCCCAACTTTTCTTTTATCACCTCTTCTTTCTCCCGAAACCCTACCAAAACAGCGCTACCATCTTTCACAAACAGCGGACGTTTGAGCAACATAGCATCTTGAGCGAAAGCTTCTATCCATTGCTCATCAGTCCAAGTTTTCTTTTCCTCACCTAACGCTCGGTAAGATTGTCCGGAAGTGTTCCGCATCGATTTGGAACCCAAATTTTTTACCCAGTTTGCGATCGCGTTTTTACTAGGTGGATTTTCTTTATTATTAACAAATTCATACTCAATATTATTATTTTGCAGCCAAACGAAAGCTTTTTTGCAAGTACCGCAGTTGGGAATACCATAAACTTGAATCGAAATCATACTTTATGGGGATTGAGAAAGGATGACGATAAAGGTAAGCTAAGCTTATATACTTAATTTTCCCCCAAATCCCATGAGCCAAGAAGATAAAAATACTATCAAAATAGACCCCGGAACCGTGGTATTTATTATATTTGTCTTATTGATACTTCCTTTACTAATTACGGGTTTTCTTTCTCAATAAAGATTCTCTAAATTTGCTAAAGCGCTCCAGGGGAAACAAAGCTACAGTGCTGAATTAATACAAGCAATATCAGAAGTAGTACCGAGAATATCAGTACTACTTACTATTATTTATATGACTTCCACAAATACGCCGCTGCGGGCAAACTCCTCCTCTTCAGGAGTGAAGTGGGGATTTTTATCGACAATTTCCGGGTCAAAACGGTAAGTCTCTTGAAGGAATTGTCCGGATATTACAGATGATTCTAACTCTTTGATATACTCTTGAGCTAGGGTACAGGCTTCACTAATGTCATCTAAATCGCCTTTCTCCACCAACTTTTGCAGAGTTGCTCTTACTCCTGCCAACCGCGATGCCGGTTTAAGAATTCCATAGAGACGGTATAAGCGTTCGATGGAAATACTAAGGTGTTTGAACGCTTTGCTTCGTGCGAGTTCGGAGTCCAGACTGGGCCAGTAGCGAGTGGTGTAAAAAGCTTTTTCATCAGTATGATACCATTCCTCAGAGCGAGCAATGGATGAGGATACGGTGTTATGTAGTTTCCAGAAAAATAAGCGCAGGGCAGCACCATCCACAACTGTAGACAGCTTTGCCTCCATCGACACCTCAAAATTATTAAGCTGCGGGTCGCGTCCCAGCAACAGATATTCTACGGGATACATATCCACCTCTTTGTTCTGCACCACATACATATTCAGGTGGTGGCGACAGTAAGGGCAGGGGTACATGGTGGCAAATAGTTTAAAGAAGTCTTGGAAAACTGCCACTAGCGCTTTTTGCGTCTCATGTGGTTTAGTACACAGGATTTCAGCCGTAGTGTGGAAGAAACGCCACACCGCAGGTCCAATGTAATAAGGAAAGCTAACGCGCATCTGGGAATCTTTAATATCACTCCGTGCCAAATACACATCAATGAATGCTACGTATTGTGAGAGCGCCCCTGACTCACGCCCAAATTCTTGGCGTTCACGCCGTTTTTGCACACCATTGAGGTAGTGATGCGTCAAACCCCATGCTTGCTTAACTGCCAGCTTTTGTTTAGGAGTGCATTGAGAAAAATTCTCTGCCACATCTGCTCCATAGCGGTTAAATTCTCCCGCTGTTTTAGTATCTTCATACCATTGATTCAAAGCGGCTTCGTCAGGTACGGTGTTACTTCGGATGTCTACGGCATTATCGACACTGAAAGCAGCTAGTAGCTTCGGCATAAAATCTTCATACCAATAAGCCACTGGCATCATTGCACCGTCTATTTCTTCTGAAGCATCGGTAAGGATAACGCGGTTCCACTGCTGGAGGTAATCTTTAGGATCGCCTGCGGATTTAGGGGGAGGTGGGGCAAGTTCTGCATTGAGTTCCATCTGCCTTAGACGGTTGAGTTCGTTGAGCGCAAGCACACCAGAAGCAATGTCGTGAAATGAAAAATGCTTTTTCTTCAAAGTAATGGCGAATTCCACCCCTGCGGCAAATTTCTCCTTGACAGAGGTGGATTTACTGCGTGCTTCCTGCATCGCTTTTTCCTGAGCTAGCATTGGTGGTGTTTTTTCAATGGCATTCCAGTTGTTGATACGCTCTTGAAGTCTGGCGTATTCTTTTTCGATTGATTCAACCACTGCATCTAACAGGGGATGGCAAGCTTTGTCTACGATATCTAACCCTTTGTACAGTGCGATCGCTTTCTCGACAAACTGCACAAAGTCTGTAATTTTGTACGGCAAGTCCCTCACGCGCAGATGGGTTTCGTGATTGGCGGAGAAACTCTCGCGGAAGCAGCGATAGGCGGCTCCCTGGAGCAAGCGAAACAAACCAATCTGCATTTGTAGAAGAGAGGTGGCGCGTTCTTTTTGCTCTTGTGGGTGTTGCGCGAGTAGTTCTTTGAGGCGTGCTACTTCTGGATTATCGCTGGGTGTTTCTCGTACAGGAGATTCGGTAGTTGTAATGAGTGCCTGAGTATCTTCAGCTACATCTGAGGTGACGGTAGCTGCCTTAGTTACAGGAGAATTATTAAAAGAAATGGGTGAATCTTTGTAGCCGGTGGTTATTTCTGACTCTTCCGGAACCAGTTCCATAAACTCTTCAAAGTCAATAGAGGCATCGCCATCGCTATCAACTTCTTTAATCATTTCATCAAGTTCTTTATCCGTCAGCCCAAACTGACTCATGACATTGTGCAGTTCATTGGTGGTAATTTGACCGCTACCATCTTCGTCAAACACGCTAAATGCCAACTTGAGACGGCTTTTGCGATCGCCTTGCGTTGACACGATCAGGGTTTTGAATTCATCAAAATCAATAGTGCCACTGAAGTCAACATCCACTTCTTTGATCATATCGCGCAGTTCGGTGTCGCTTGGACTTTGCCCTAGCGATCGCATTACTTGCCCCAATTCGGAAGCTGAGATGCCACCGCTACCATCCGCATCAAATACTTTGAATGCTTCCCATAGCTTCCCCACCTCTTCTTCAGTCATGGCCTTTTTTTCTACTTCTACTGGCATCAATTAATACCTCCAATTTCTGTTAGCATAATGCAGCAAAAAACCTTCTATTAACCATCAACGAAATAATAGTCCCATTTTTATATTGAGTTTGCAACAAAAATAATGCAGTATTAAAATTATTTAACTTTAAGATTCGCGACTTTAGATACGAAGAATAATTTTAAAAATGTTCCGCAGATGTAATTATTTCCACTCTTACCTTGGACGCTGCAAACTTTCAACAAACTTTTGATTTTCATCTGTTTGCAAACCTTGCTGTAAAACTGTCAAAACCTCAGCTAAATTACCCTCTCGCAAAGCGTTAACAGATAACCATAATCCTGGAAAAACTTCGCTGCGAATGATACCTGATTTATCGGGTTCTAAGGAAATATAGCGACCTTCTTTTAAAATAAACCAATCCAAACGGTTTTCATACATTTGCCAAACAATATATTCTTTAACTCCATTGCGACGGTAGACATTAAGTTTGTCGTTAAGGTCATAAGAAGCACTGCTAGCGGCAATTTCCGCAATTAATTCTGGGGAACCTTCGATATAATCATCTTCACTAATCCGAGAATTACCACCTAGTTCTGTTTCTATTCTTAATAAAGCATCTGGTTGCGGTTCGTTATCAGCATCCAAGCGGACGGTAGCATTATCTTGTACATCTACTCCCGGTGTTGCTGCACAATAGGTTCCCAACCAAGTCATAATTTTCGCATGGGGTCTACCATGTTTTGTCGCACGTACAGGTGAAGCCACGTAAACAACTCCTTCGATTAATTCTGCTTTTTTAACCTGTGTCATTGCTTGATAGCGACGTTCAAACTCATAACGTGTAAGTCTGTCGCCATTTTCCAGAGGTGCTAAGTTGGTACGAGTGAATGTAGCTGTCATAATCAATTATCAATGATCAATGATCAATTATAGAAAATTTACACGGTATCAAGCTTGCGGTTTCTACAATCAGGATTATTTTTTTTAATTATGAACTATGTTGAATTACTCCATTTTCTACATTTAATTTAGAATTAATTTGATCGTATTCAATTTTTCCGTAATCTAATTTAATAATTCTATCTGCAAGGTGGAAATAATGGTCGTCGTGACTAATGACTAATATTGTTTTATTACGTTTTTTCAAATTAGTTAATATCTCTTTATAGTAAATATTTCTAAATACTGGGTCTTGGTCTGAAGCCCATTCATCAAATAGGTATATTGGACGGTTTTCTAAATAAGCTGTCAGCAATGCTAATCGTTTACGCTGTCCTTGAGAAAGTTCCGTAGTGGATAATTGACCCTTTTCTATTGTGACTTTATGATTTAATTTTAATTGCCGTAAGTATTCTTGGGCTTGTTCGTCTAAAGCTGGTTTACCCATTCCTAAAAGTTTTTCAAATAAGTAAAAGTCGGAGAAAATAACTGAAAAATGTTGGCGATACCACTCGCGGTTTTCATCGGTAATCGCTTTACCATCTAAAATAATTTCTCCAGCTTCGGGAATATATAATCCCGTAACTAATTTGGCTAAAGTTGATTTTCCGCTACCGTTACCACCAACTATAAATACAATTTCTCCCGGTTTAAAGGTCAAATCCACGGGACCTAAATTAAAGCGACTTTCTTTATCTTCTCCAGGATAAGCATGAACGACTTGCTTTAATTCTAATGTTGAAAATGTTTTGATATCTTCTTTTTTATCTTCTGCGTAGCTTTCTTTATTACCAGCTAATACTAAACCCATTCTTTCGATTTTCTGTAAGGCTACACTAGCTTTAGATAAAGCCTGTAGTTTATCTAATATGCTCTGCATGGGCAGCATTAAATAAGTGACGGTGAGTATATATGCTGATAATGTTGCGGGGGAAATTGTCGCGATTTGCGGTAATACAAATAGCAGCGAACCAACAAGGATGAAAAATAAGAGATTTCCCCATCCTGTAGAAACAGAAAAAGTTAACAGCGCTGCTGAATTTTGGTCGCGAGAAATAGATGCACTCTGCTGCAATTCTTGTTCAAAAAACTCTTGACGGCGATCGCGATGCAGTTTGAGTTCTTTTATACCTTCAGTAATTGCCCGAAAATGTTTGAATAAACGGTCTTGTTCTTCTCGTGCTGCAATCAGAAAACCTTGCGCTCTATTGATTAGCAGTTGAATGCTACCGATCGCTATCATCACAAACCCCACCGTAAAAGCAAACACGGTACTCGATAGGGAAGATAAATAAAGCAAACATCCGGCAATAATCGCAGTATCAACACAGATAAAAGGAATTGCGTAAACCGTCGCGGTTAGGGTTGCGACATCTTCTGTGAGGGTTGCTAACAGACGGGGAGTACCTAATTTTTCTAAATGTCGCAGTTGAGCGGATAAAATTCCTCGACTCAAGCGTAAGCGTAATTGATATACGGCTTCTTGGGAAAGATTGATTAATAAAACTTGCGAGATAACGCTGTTAACAACTACTATTAATGCCAAAATCGGAAACTGCCAAGCTAGATTACTGAAGGTGTCAGACGATTGAAACCCTTCGCTAATCGCTTTGTTGATCAACGCAATTAATCGCGCTGTCGTTCCACCACTGATCAAACCCGTAAAAACGGCGATCGCAACTTGTAACCAAGAAGCCTTTAATAAAAGCCAAATTAAATTCATTCACCACACCGAGTTGGTTAACATTTAGGTTTTAGTCCAATCAGTAGCGCTAATTCTAACCACTTCCAATAACAGTCCACATCATGAAAACCAATGTTCCGTAACCACTTTAATTGAGTTTCTACATCCAAAAGCTTGTTCGAGGGGTCGTCTTCTTGGAGTGTTCTCCCTATAGCCTTTAAAAATTTTTCATGCAAACGAGGGGTTGGGGAAGCAACGTGTTCTAAGTTGCAAAAAATACCCCCCGACCGCAACAGATTAAATATTTCTACGTAAAGCGAACGTTTGCGATTGTGACTAAGATGATGAATCGCAAAACTAGACACGACTGCATCAAAAGTACCTAAATCTGGTAAAGCTTCATCTAAATCGTGGGCAACTACTTCTACTTTAGAATCATTTTTAAAGCGAGTTTTTACCGCTTCTAACATAGTTGGTGAAAAGTCCACAGCGATACATTCCACCGAGGGACGCTCAATTTTAAGCAATCCTAGCAAGCGTCCATCCCCAGTTCCCAAATCGAGAATGCGTTTTACCGTTTTAGGAACCTCCTCTAACAGCACTGCTTCCCCTTCGGTACGATGAGGTATTTGATCGGCTTGTGTCAGATAGCCTAGAGCGTGTTCGGCAGAAGTCCAAAGGTTTGTCATATAAATTTCATATAAATTGCGAGCAAGGAAATTATCCTACTCCACGCAAAATTATGCTTGTTACACCTTAGTATACCTTATCAATTTATTTACCAAAAGCGCGGATAATTGTATTATTTAAGACTTAATAAACTACCTTTTACTTTCAGCTAAAAAAATATTTATATGTCGCTATAATCACTCTTATTCTAAGTGTCAATCTGGTACTCTAACTTAGGTTTTGTATTTATTATTTTATAGGAATTATTATCGACTTAGCTAAGTCTAATGCAGTACCATGACGCTTAAAACTAGGCGCGATAGCGAAGCACTGCTGCAACCAGAACGCAATTATTGCTTTTCATTTTTCTATTTTTGTCTTTATCAGCTACAATCCTTATATTTAGGGGAGTTTGACTGATAATAGCAGACAGGATATTTGTGTGAAGCTAGAGTCTAAGCCAATGAATACAAGATATAAAATATCAAACTCAGTAAATATTCTCTGCTGGAAAAAAATATGAATATTCTTTATACTTTTGATGAGAACAAGTTACTAAAGTTACTTTTATTACAAAATACTCCTTCCGCTTTTTTTCTGACTTTAGGAATTTATTTATTGGCTGCTTTCTTGTTGTATGTAATATTATTTTATATACTGCGTCCTTTAATGCGTCGTTTCGATAATTCTCCGATACTTCTGATACTCAGTGTAATTCAAAATCCTTTGATAATTACGATTGTTTTATTAGGAATTAAATCCTCTGTCAGCAAATTAAATTCATCGGGAATAGCTAATTGGATTCAACGTGGTTTAACAGGTTTGATTGCGATCGCGTTAACTTATTGCGTAGCACAATTATTTACCCAGGTAGTTACGTATTACTTACGTATTTATACAAAGCAAAGTGAAGCGGTTTGGGATAATGTCTTGGTTCCCATTTTGGAAAGATTGCTTCCCGCTTTAACTTATATTTTGGGGACATTCTTGTTTTTAGAAGCTTTAGGAATTGATTTAACGGGAATTTGGGTAGCTTTTGGAGGCTTAACTTTTGTGCTTGGTTTTGCGCTCAGAGATATTTTGGCTAACTTTTTTAGCGGTTTGGTATTATTAATTGATACACCCTTTGAATTTGGGGATGTGATTGCAATGCCAAATAATTCTTTTGCAGTAATCAAAAATATTGGTTTGCGCGTCACCAAGTTATATTTAGTAGATAGCGATGCAGAAATTTATATACCTAATGCATCGTTAGGAAGTAAAGATATCATCAATTTATCTCGTCCGACTCCCCACGTAGCGAGAACAATTCAATTAGATATTAAAGTAAATACCGACCAAATATTAGTTAATAAAATCTTACGAGAAACAGTTTTAGGTCATCCCGATACTTTAGGAAAACCTGTGGAAAAGTTAAAGTATATAGATGATTTTCAGGGGTTGACAGAAGCCGAAGAAGAGAATCTTTCCAAAACAGCAGTAGGAAAAGAGCGATTGCAAGTAGAAGAAAAGCTAGATATTCAGCTACAGAAGATCGAACGTAAATTCAAATATCTAATTCGCGCTATTCAAATTTTAGAAAAAGGAGGTTTGAACGAAGAGCAAATTAAGATAGTTCAAAATTATTACAATCAAATTTTGGAATTAGTCGGTTTACAGGTTATAAATGATGATAGTAGAAGAAATCAATTAGTGGAATTCAATGTTGACACGATAAATAATACCTTAATCGGTTTAATTAGAATTTGGTATCAAGCTTGGTTAAAAGACCCAGATTTGCGGATCGAAGACGAACGAACATTAGAAGACGAATGGGAAAGTAAACTGAACATTCTGAAAAATAAAGTAATTAGATTAGCGCAAAGAATAGCTAAACCGGGAGGATATGAAACCTTACTAGATGAATACGCACTTAACCTTGTGCAATGGTTACAAGAAGAATTCAAATCATCATCAAGGTGGAAAGAGCCAGCAATTAGATTGAGTAGTTTAGGTAGCGACTCAATGCAATTTACAGTCAAATTTTATGTAGACCATATTAAATTGGAACATTGGGAACGAAGCGAACGTGTTGCGAATGAAGTGCGTCGGGAAATGGTGCGGAGGCTTACGGAAGCAGGGGTTTATAATAATTGATGATTGGGGATTGATATTATTATTTTCTTGTAGGGTGTGTGACACTTTGAATGATTTTGAAGGAAACAATCAGATTTGTGGTGTCACGCACCAACTGGATATTGTGACAATAATGACGCTATATTCTAGCAGACACACAACGCTTTCGCTAACGTAAGTCCTGATTATAATTTCTCAAACACTACCCATTTATAACCTCAGCGAGTGCTTCATTAATTACATTATCGCTAACACCGCGTCGCTTCAAACTTGCAACTAAAGCATTAACTGTATTGTTTTCTAATCGTTCTAAATCTACACGCAGCGCTTGTCCAATATAAGCACGCATCAATGGTTGATAACCAGAAAATCCGAGTATTGGTGCAATCCGCTTTAAGTCTTCCACCATATCTTCAGGCATCCGAACTGTTACCATTGTCATGGGACGGTTTTTGTTTAGCAATAGTTGCATCATTTGATGATATATCCATAATACG
The DNA here is from genome assembly GCF_034931125.1 of Rivularia sp. UHCC 0363. Lineage (NCBI taxonomy): Bacteria > Bacillati > Cyanobacteriota > Cyanophyceae > Nostocales > Rivulariaceae > Rivularia > Rivularia sp. UHCC 0363. The sequence continues at coordinate 118,420 of NZ_JAYGHM010000011.1, forward strand.
GTCATCTAAATATGTAGAAGCATAAATTAGAGCTTGCCGAATATCTTCTTCCAATTCGGGAAACTTTTGAAATAATTCTTTCTTATCTGAATAAGTTGCTAATAATTTAATAACTCTACGAACTGTCAAGCGTAAATTACGAATGCACGCTTGTCCATTCATGCGAGCAGAATTACTGGTAATTCGATCTAATTTCATAACCAATTCAATAAGTTTAAGAAAACAGGCTTTCAATATCCCTTGATTGATGCAATACTCTGACAATTTCTATCCCATTAATGGTTTTTGAGTAAAATACCATATAAGGTTTAATCGGAAAGCTTCTAAGACCTTTGATTAAATCATCTCGCGTTTTACCCATATCGGGAAACTGAGCTAACATTGGTAAACGATCAAGAATTTGAGCAACTTGTCCATCGGCTGCAATTTGATTTTGTGGTGCGATATAAATCCAAATATCTTCTAAATCTTGTTCTGCTTGGCGAGAAAGCCTATAACTGTAACTACTCATTCTTAATTATCCCTGCTCTAACTTACGCTTTCCCCGTGCTTTAATATTTTCTAATAAGCTAGGTAGAGACTCCTCATCATATTCCGTATACTCCCCATTTTTCAACTGTTCGGCTCCAATTGCAATATCGCGCTTCAAAGCCTCAAATTTCAACTTTCGCAATTCTTCTTCTGTACGCTCAAGCTTATCCATCATTTCCTGAAACGCACTCGCATCTTGAACCACAACTTCCGCTCTACCATTCACAGTCAGCACCAGGGGAGATTTAGTTACCTTGATACGTTCTATAAATTGCTTGACATTGCGCTTAAAGTCCGTCAAAGAATGAATATTATCTAAATTAATCATTTTATTCAATATTAAATTAAGTCTTTATTCGATTATATAGCATTTCATTTTCTCTCCATCTCCTACCTCCGCGCCCTCAGCGTCTCTGCGGTTTTATAATTCTTCCTTCCTTTTCTAAAATTACCGATAAAAATTCTTGCCCCTCTCACCTCAAAAAAAGTACCCAAACTACCGTAAAATAAACGTTCATACAGCATCTACCTAACAGTGTTCCCCCATGCTCTGCGACTACCTCGTACAAATTCTCACCGCTCGCGTATATGATGTTGCTCAAGAAACACCTTTAGAAATAGCTCCATTACTCTCACAACGCTTAAACAACAAGCTTTTACTCAAACGCGAAGATATGCAATCAGTGTTCTCTTTTAAACTACGGGGTGCTTATAACAAAATGGCAAACCTCACACCGGAGATGCTGAGACAAGGTGTAATTGCGGCTTCTGCGGGAAACCACGCTCAAGGTGTGGCTTTAGCTGCTTCTAAGTTAGGTACTCAAGCAATTATTGTCATGCCGAAAACTACACCTCAAGTGAAGATAGATGCTGTGAAAGCGCGGGGTGGTGAGGTGATTTTACACGGGGATAATTACGATGATGCTTGTGGATACGCTCGTGAATTGGGAACGGAGAAGAATTTAACGTTTATTCATCCCTTTGATGACCCAGAGGTAATAGCGGGACAGGGTACCATTGGTATGGAAATCTTGCGACAATATCAAAAACCCATTCATGCAATATTTGTAGCAATTGGTGGTGGTGGTTTGATTTCGGGAATTGCGGCCTATGTCAAGCGGTTGCGTCCGGAAATCAAGATAATTGGAGTTGAGCCGATTGATTCCGACGCTATGTATCAATCTTTGCAGGCGGGTCATCGGGTGCGGTTATCGCAGGTGGGTTTATTTGCTGATGGTGTAGCGGTGCGAGAAGTTGGGGAGGAGACCTTTCGGCTGTGTCAGCAGTATGTTGATGATATTATTCTGGTGAGTACCGACGATACTTGTGCGGCGATTAAAGATGTATTTCAGGATACGCGGTCTATAGTTGAACCTGCGGGGGCGCTAGCAATAGCAGGAGCTAAAGCTTATGTAGAGAGAGAAGGGATTGCAGGTGAAACTTTAGTCGCGATCGCCTGCGGTGCTAACATGAATTTTGACCGTTTGCGGTTTGTTGCCGAACGTGCAGAGTTTGGGGAACGTCGGGAAGCTATTTTTGCAGTGACAATTCCGGAGAAGCCTGGAAGTCTGCATAAGTTTTGTAAATGCATCGGTAAGCGTAATTTAACTGAATTTAATTATCGTATTGCTTCGGAGAAGGAAGCTCAGATCTTTGTGGGGGTGCAAATTCAAAACCGTGCCGATGGAGTGAAGATAGCTGAAACTATTACCAATTGTGGTTTCCCGATTATCGATCTCACAGATGACGAGTTAACAAAAATGCATTTACGTCATATGGTAGGAGGGCGATCAACCTTAGCTGACAATGAATTATTATATCGTTTTGAATTTCCCGAACGTCCCGGTGCATTAATGCAGTTCGTAGGTTCGATGAGTCCTAATTGGAATATTAGTTTATTTCACTACCGTAACAATGGCTCGGATTACGGCAGAATAGTTGTAGGAATGCAGGTTCCACCGGAAGAAATGCAAGAATGGCAGGCATTTTTAGATAGTTTGGGCTATCAGTATTGGGATGAAAATAAAAATCCGGCTTATAAATTGTTTTTAAGTTGATATCAATGTAGAGACGTAGCACTGCTACGTCTTATCCAGCATTTGTGGTACATAACAAGCAAATTTTAGATATCAAACCAGTAACACCAGTAATTTTTAATTTTAAAATATAAGAAGAAAGTCGTTTATTTATTAGTTATATTCAGCTTACTTTACCTATTAAATAAAATACCATAGGAAAAACTAAAAAATGAAAACATTACATCTACCATCAGGAAGAGAAATCCCTATATTAGGACAGGGAACTTGGCGAATGGGTGAGGATAGCAGTCAAAAAGATGCTGAAATTGCGGCATTGCGTCTGGGTTTAGATATGGGAATGACGCTCATCGACACGGCAGAAATGTATGGGGAAGGTGGTGCCGAAAAAGTTGTTGGTGAAGCGATCGTCAATCGTCGCGAATCAGTTTTCCTGGTAAGTAAGGTATATCCTCACAATGCTAGTCGGAAAGGGGCTGTTGAAGCTTGCGATCGCAGTTTAAAACGACTTAAAACCGATTGCATTGACCTTTATTTACTACATTGGCGAAGTTCGATACCGCTTTCTGAAACGTTAGAAGCATTTGAATCGCTCAAGCAAACCGGGAAAATTCGGGATTACGGTGTAAGTAATTTCGATGCAGATGACATGAAAAAGGCAATTAATTTACCAAATGGTAAGCAAATTGCAACAAATCAAGTTTTATATAATTTGGCATGTCGCGGTATTGAATGGGATTTGCTTCCTTGGTGTCGCCAAAATAATATACCGATTATGGCGTATTCACCAATTGAACAACAGGCTATCTTAAAGAATTCGCAGTTGAAATCAATTGCTTCACGACACAACGCAACTCCCGCACAGGTTGGTTTAGCATGGCTACTCCAACAACAAGGGATTATCGCAATTCCCAAAGCCAGCAATCCAGCCCACGTTAAAGAGAATAGTGGAGCTTTAAATATACAGCTTACTCAAGAAGATTTAACCGAACTCGATAAAGCCTTTCCACCACCAAATCGTAAAATGTCGTTAGCGATGAGATGAGAATGTAGCGTGTCCGCTAGGACATGCATCTTGCGATCTTGTAGCGCATAGCCGATCGCGCTACTTCTTAACCGTACTCTCTTTGTAGTACGAATACCTTTACCAGTGAGACACACTTCAATAATATTCAACTTACTCCAAGTAACCCGGTTTTTCAATAAGCCGAGTTTTTGATTGTATTTAGAACAATTTTCAAGGAAATTATCATAACCCACAGTTCTTGTTTTACAAGCATTTCTGCTTATATTGCCTAAACTTTCGCCGCCCATCTCAAAAAAACTTGTAGTACCCCCTTGACACAATTGTAGTACACAGCGTAGTATTGAGTTATAAGGGTAATACAGCAACTACAAACTGCTGACATTAACCCATCCGAACCATGAAAATTGAATTGCCACATATGGGGTTGTAGCTCAGTTGGTTTAGAGCGCCTGTCTGTCGAACAGGAAGTCGCGGGTATGTCCTTACGGACACGCTCCGCGAACAAGTCCCGTCATCCCCGTGTAGTCTTGTCTCTGATTTTTAGTTAGAGAGCGATCGGGTGTAACTCCCGTCAAGGCTTCAATTATGTCCGGGTAGCCAAGTGTTTAAGGCATCGGTCTGCAACACCGACAATCGTGGGTTAAAATCCCACCCTGGACTCCAAATATTGCAGAGATGATGTAATTGGCAACATCACAGTCTCCAAAACTGTTGTTCTAGGTACCCTTCGGGAACACCTCCGGTGATATAGTGCCGTCAGTACTGTAAAAATGGGTTGGTATCCAAGTCAGGTCGAAGGAAACCGTCTGTAAAACGGATGCCTCTGTGCCACGTAGGTTCAAATCCTATCCAGCCCATTATGGAGAGGTCGCTATTGGTAAGGTAAGCTGTTTGCTAAACAGTCATGGTTAAATCCATTGCAGGTTCAAATCCTGTCCTCTCCGCCTGAGAACGTGGTGTAATCGGATAACATCTCAGATTACGAATCTGAAGATTGTAGGTTCAAGTCCTACCGTTCTCGTTACATGGGAAAGATGTTGAGATGCCTGGTTCTAGATGCTGAATTAAACTAGTCATTTGATAGTATCAATCTTTCCTTCTTTATCCCCTGGTAGCTCAGTTGGCAGTAGCGCCTGTTTGTTAGCGTAGCGTGTCTGAAAGACATAGAGCAGGAGGTCGTCAGTATCTTCCTCCGGGAGACGCTGAGCCGCACTTCGTGAACGCTAACGATTCTGACCTGGGGACTCATTGCCCTATAGCTCAATTGGCAGAGCAAGCGGCTGTTAACCGCGAGGTTGTAGGTTCAAGTCCTACTAGGGCAGTTATTGGGAAGTAGGCAAATAGGCAAAGCCGTCGCACTTTGAATGCGAAGTTTGAAGGTTCGATTCCTTCCTTCCCAGCTTATGCTGCTGTAGCCCAACTGGAAGAGGCGCTGGTCTTAGAAAGCAGGCGTTGTGGGGTTCTCCCTTCGGGAGACGCTAACGCGAACAACTCCCACCAGCAGTATTATCCGGGTTTCGCGCATTTAATAAATGCTGCCACTTGGATTCATGGGTTGTTAGCTCAGTTGGCACATCCGTCTTTTAAGCGGAAGTGCGTAGGTTCAATCCCTACATAACCCACCTTACCCCTGTAACCCAATTGGAAGAGGTGCCAAACTTAAAATTTGGAAGTTGCTGGTTCAAATCCAGTCAGGGGTATTGCAGAGACATTTTGGTCTTTGTTTTTATAGGAGTGAATGTAACATTCCTACTTTATGGGGTCATAGCTCAATTGGATAGAGCGTCCGCCTTGCACGCGGAAGGTTAGGGGTTCAAATCCCCTTTTCTCCACTGATGGTGTTTGAAGTCAAAGTGGTCGAGACGCTTGTTTGTGGAACAAGTAATTAACGGGTTCAAGTCCCGTCAGACACCCTTATTTATCTCCAATTTAGCCCGTGAAGACGGGCTTTGTAAGTGTAGCCCCAGTCTTCCAGACTGAGGGTAATTTTTATTAAATAACATTAACTACCACTAAAGATAAATAGCTTTCTTACTCTAGATACTGGTATTTTATATTTATGTAGAGTGATTATGTGAAAATATTACTTCACAAAAAAAACTTACCCATTTAGATTTGATTTAAATTCACTTCAATTTATGACAGTTCCCGAAAATCGAGAAGCATTTATTCCTTACCGTCGTAGCGATATTATCAAACTGTGCTTAGATGATGGTCAGTTAAATGCTGCTGAAACTCAAAAGTTTAAAGATTTTTGCGAAATTTTATCGTCATATTACCACTTTCGCTTTCACAAGACGCTGGAAGTTATTAAAGATAATTATGTGCCTTTTAACCCGAATGCGGATGTTGAAGCTTTAGTTCCACCGAGTTTTGAACAATATGACGCAATGGAATCAAGCGTAGTTGATGGCTTCAATAATATTTTAGAAAGAGCTAATTATATTAGATTACCTGAATATGATGTGAAACAATCATTGGGTAAAACATCTCTGATTGATTTAAAAACTGAAGTTGATTTTGATGATTTTGATAGATTTATCTGCTATTACCGGGGTGATTCTTATAAAACAATTATGCAGAAAAAGTTCTTTTTTTGGAAGAAGGAAAAGAGAATCGATATTTTTGAAAGAATTGTTTTATTGATTAAATTCAAGGAAGCGGCTTATTTTCGCGCTAAGAAGGACAAAAGAAAAGAACGTAAATTTATCCCCGGTAAAATGTATGTTTATTTTTACAAAAATATTCCTAAATTAGATATTGACTTGCTTTTTCCTAATGTTACTACCAGTATGACTTGGAAAGACAGATTATTATTTGGAATCCCCGCTATCGGTGCTGCAATTCCGTTGATTTTAAAGGCATTACCAAATATATTGTTACTAGTTGGAGCAATTCTACTAGTATTAAATGCAGAACCTTTGATAGAAGAGTTAAAGGTTGAACAGTCTCAAGTCAGAAATGTAATGCCCCTTTTAGTCGCTACTTTATCATTAGGAATGGCTTTGGGTGGATTCGCTTTTAAACAATATAGTAATTATAAAAGTAAGAAAATCAAATTTCAAAATGATGTGACAGAAACGCTTTTCTTCAAAAATTTAGGCAATAATGACAGCGTTTTTCAAACGTTTATCGATTTAGCAGAAGAAGAGGAGTGTAAAGAAATCATTCTTGTATATTACCATCTGTTGATTAGCAAGAATTCACTCAAACCTGAAGAGTTAGATGTTCGTATCGAAGCTTGGATGCAGAAAAAGCTGGGTACTGCAATCAACTTTGATATTCATGGACCTTTGAATAATTTAGCAGAAATTCGCGGTAAGGTAATTAAAAATGGTGTAGCTGAAGAGAATTTACCAGAAATCCCATTATTAAATTACGACAATGCAGGATTTTGTAACGTTCTTCCTCTTAATGATGCGAAGAAAGTTATCGATTATGTTTGGGATAATGCGTTTAATTATAACGGCATAGCTTTGTAATAAAGCTTTGTATAAAATAAGTTGTTGGTTGTGGCAGATAAAATAATGTTTAATACACTTCGTCATGATTACCTATATCAACAAACACAGCATTTTTGTCATCGGTAAAGTAAAACAATATCTCATCGTATCCTAAACTAAAACTCCATAAATTTTTGAGATTTTCTGATAGTTTATGAGTTTTCAAGCTTGGCTCAAAAGGATCGTTTATAAATAGTTCTACCTTTTCCCAAAATCTTACATCTAATTCTTTATCTACCTTAGTTTTCTTTTTAAAGGTAGTCCACCTCGTTCTTCTCAAATCAATTTAGCACGACCAATGGTAAATTACCCGGATTTTCTTAATATCTAGCTTATGCTATTTTCATAGTGTATGCAAAATATTAACTACCATACTCATTAAAAGTCACATACCCCACATCAAGAACAAAAAATATTAAGTATCTCCACGCAAGCTGTAAATCATAAATATGAACTGATAGCAGTTGTCAGTATATCTTCTGAACTCATAAAGTTTCAGTATGGGTTATATGTAGTAAGTTATATCGCATCTATTACGTAACGGTGTACTTATTTTTCTATAATTTCGACTTTTACTTGATTGAATACTGGTTAAAACTAAAAAATTTATTAAAATTGTTCGGCTTTGATCGATATTTTGATTCCGGATTGATTGCTGCTTTGCTGCTAGCAGTTAGCGCAATTTTATTTGTGGTGAAAAAAATATTAAAAGTAAAGCAGGAATTAAAGCAAGAGGTTCTTGGACGTAAACAAGCTGAGGAAGTATTAGTTTTAAGTCAAAACCGTTTGAAATTACTTAATATGATTTTGACTGGTGTTCCTTTGGGAATGTCTGTCAATGAGATAATTCAAGATACTATAAAACAACTTAAGAGATATTTCCCTGATTTAAAAATTGGTTTTTCAAATATTGATAACAACGGTGTTTTAACTGTTACTCATGCTGTGGAAACACCAGATACGCCACAATTAAAAGGATTCACTACTGATTCTACTACCGTTCCCGATTATTTTTTTACTTTAATAAATGGTCAAAAATTTATAGTCGAAGATGTAGCTGAAGATAAACGCTTCGCACCTTTAGTATCTAATGTTTTAAAAATTGACAATCAAGCTATTTTAGAAATACCTTTACGAGATTCAAGTGGTTTAATCGGTGTACTGGGTTTTTATTCCTCGCAACCTCGGAAATGGAGCGAGTATGAAATTACTACAATTACTGAGGTTGGTAATTATTTAATTGTAGCAATTCGGGATGCTCAAACTCAACAAGAAAATAAACGAATTGAAATAGAGCTTAGAGAAAGTGAAGCATTTTTACGAACGCTTTACGAGGTAGCAGCAGTTCGTAATTTTGATTTTAAACAACGTATCCAATATTTATTAGCAATAGGATGTCAAACATTTGGTTTAGAGTTTGGCATTTTGGCGCGAATTGAAGATAACCGCTATAACGTAACTGTAGCAAAGGCTCCGGATGATTCTATGTATTCAGGATATAGTGTGGAACTAGAGCATACTTTGTCTTGCGAAGTGTTAGAAAATGATGAACCTTTGTTGATTGAACATAGTAAAAATTCTTCTTGGTGCAATCATCCCGGTTATATTAAATTTGGTATGGAATCTTACATCGGGGCGCGGGTATTAGTAGCAGGTAAAGTTCATAGTACTCTCTCATTTTCTAGCCTTAAACCCCGACAGCAACCGTTTAAAAGTGCTTACAGAGAGTTATTAATATTAATGGCACAATGGGTTGGTAGCCAAATTGAACGCGAACTTGCAGAACTTGCTTTGAAACAGCAATTTCATCGCGCTTTATTACTCAAACAAATTACCAATGAAGTTCGCCGTAGTTTAGATGCAAAACAAATTTTTGAAACTACCGCAATTCAAATTGCAAAGGCTTTTAAGGTTAATCGCTGTTTAATTCATAACTACGTACCTGATTCAATTAATAAGATTCCTACTGTCGTGGAGTATTTAGAGCCAGGTTATCCATCAATGCGATACTTTCAAATACCAATCGTTGGTAATACCCACGCTGAGAAAATGTTATCTCAAGATAGCGCGATCGCAACATCAAATGTTTTTAGCGAACCTTTACTAGAATCTGCTAAAGATATTTGTGCAAAAATGCAAATCAAATCTATGTTAGCAATTCGCACTTCATATCAAGGTGAAGCAAATGGTAGTATTGGATTACATCAATGTAATTATTATCGTCAGTGGACTAAGGATGAAATTGAATTATTAGAATCTGTCGCCGCACAGGTAGGAATTGCTCTTGCTCAAGCTCATCTTTTGGAACAAGAAACTCAACAAAAGCGAGAACTTACTATTAATAATAGCCAGTTGGAACAAGCAAAACTTGAGGCTGAAGCAGCTAACCGCGCTAAGAGCGAGTTTTTAGCAATGATGAGTCACGAAATCCGCACACCAATGAATGCCGTGATTGGTATGAGCGGGCTGTTGTTGGATATGGATTTGACTCCGCGACAGTTGGATTTTGTGGAAACTATCCGCAGTAGTGGTGATACATTATTGGCTATTATTAACGATATTTTAGACTTTTCTAAAATTGAATCGGGCAAATTGGATTTAGAGAACATTCCGTTTAATTTACGTCATTGTGTAGAAGAATCCCTAGATTTATTGAGTTCTCAAGCTGCTGCTAAGAACTTAAATTTGGCGTACACAATCGATTCCCAAACTCCAACTTCAATTGTTGGAGATGTGACGCGGGTGCGGCAAATAATCATAAATTTACTGACTAATGCTGTTAAATTTACGGAAGTTGGTGAAGTGGTTATTTCTGTAACTGCGAAACAATTAACCAGTAATTTATCAACAAATAAGTATCAAATTCAATTTGCTGTTAGGGATACGGGAATTGGCATTGCGGAGGAGAAAATCAACCGATTATTTAAACCATTTACCCAAATTGATGCTTCGATGACTCGTCAATACGGGGGTACTGGATTGGGTTTAGCAATCAGCAAACGTTTAAGCGAAATTATGGATGGTACGATGTGGGTGGAAAGTACTTACGGAGTCGGTTCTACATTTTATTTCACAATTACAGCCCAGTCAGCACCAAGTTCCAAAGTCAGTAACCTTGAGGATATTCAACTAAATATAGTCGGAAAAAGGTTGCTAGTAGTAGACGACAATTCTACCAACCGCAAAATTATAACCTTACAAATGCAGAAATGGGGAATAATTGTTCTCACCGCAGCAGACGGTTTGCAAGCTTTGGAATTAATTAATTCTGGGCAAAAATTTGATATGGCTATTGTAGATATGCGAATGCCGCAAATGGACGGTTTAAATTTGTCTTCACAAATACATTCTATACCAGGTTACGAAAGACTTCCTATAGTGATTTTAAGTTCCATCGATCAATTAACTCAGCAAGAGATAGCAGCTAAATCAGAATCTGTTGCCGTACTCAGTAAACCAATTAAACAATCCCAACTTTACGATACCTGTCTTCGTATTTTGTGTGAAAAACAAATTTCTATTCTACCTCCTACATCTCCAGCGTCAAAATTTGATTTGCAGCTAAGCGAAAAACTACCGTTACGTATCCTTTTAGTAGAAGATATGCCTTTAAACCAAAAGGTAGCATTACATATGCTACAGCGATTGGGCTATCGTGCTGATGTGGCTGCTAATGGATTAGAAGCCATTAAAACTTTGCGTCGTCAAGACTACGATCTGGTTTTCATGGATGTGCAAATGCCAGAAATGGATGGACTACAAGCCACTCGCCATATCTGCAAAGAATGGTTGCCCGGTTCTCGTCCTTGGATTGTTGCCATTACTGCTAATGCTATGCAGGGTGACAGAGAGGAGTGTCTCAATGCGGGAATGAATGACTATATTAGTAAACCTATTCGCATTGACGCTTTAATTGAAATTTTTAATAACTACAAAAACTTACAACAGTCATTACACGACTCAGATTCTACTGCTGTTGTCAAGAAGGAAAAATCAGAATCGAGCGTAGAACCAGTTATTGATACTGAAATTTTGCAAGATTTAAAAGATATGGCAGGTGATGATGCTTCGGAAATGATGGCCGAATTAATTGATAGCTATCTTGAAGATGCACTGCCAAAACTACAAGAAATCAAAAGTGCCATCGATCAAGACGATCCAGACAAGCTACGTAATTATGCTCATGCTTTCAGGTCACTAAGTGTTACCATTGGTGCGTTATCCTTGGCTAAGGTATGCACTCAATTAGAAAATATAGGTCGTTCTGGAAATACATTCCATGCTTCTACTTTGGTCAAACAGCTTAATGCTGAGTACCAAAAAGTAGAACTAGCTTTACAGTCACATTATCCAAGCAGGAGACATCATGATTAATCCCGACTTCCAGAAGCACCAAAATAGCCAACCTCAGATTCTCATAGTAGATGACCAAAAAACTTTACGATTGGTGCTGCGTAAAGCAATCGAGAAGCAAGGATATCAAGTAGTAGAAGCCTGCAACGGACAACATTGTTTAGATATCTGTCAAAAACAAAGACCTGACATGATTTTACTCGATGCCATGATGCCTGGAATGAATGGCTTTGAATGCTCTATTAAATTGCAAGCACTGATGGGTGAAGATTGTCCACCGATTCTAATGGTAACAGTTCTCGATGACCAAGAATCAGTCGAACGAGCTTTACGGGTAGGAGCAAGTGATTACATTACAAAACCCATCAATTGGGATATACTAGCACGAAGAGTTAATCGCTTATTGACATCTGGCTGGGCAATATTAGAACTCCGCAGTCAAATTAAACGAGAATGTCGGTTAACAGTAGGTTTAGAAACAGCAAATCGAGAATTACAAAGCCTTGTTTCTAGCGATGTTTTAACTAAAGTAGCCAGTCGTTCCTATTTTAACGAGTACTCAGAGCGCGAATGGAAACGATTACAGAAGTATAAATTACCTCTTTCTTTAATTCTATGTAAAATTGATTTTTCAAACTTAGATTATCAAGTCAAAGATGAATATTTACGGCAAATTGCTGACACCATATGCAACTGCAAAAAGCGTTCTACAGATTTCGTTGCTCGTTACAATGATGAAGAATTTGTGATAATTTTAGCAAATACCCAAACCGAAGAAGCAGCAGAAGTAGTTCAAACTATTCAAAATTCTATTAAAGCCTTAGATATAGAAAGTAAACTTTTAGATATTAATTTTGGGATTGCTAGTACCATTCCTTCAAATGAATCTTGTCTATTGAAATTAGTTAAAAATGCCGAGAAACAATTAACAATAAAAAATTATTGCTTAATGCAACAAGACGCGGACGTATATTAGCAAAGAGTATAGAATTTTTTATGGCACAACACAATACATCATTCAATAATTATAGGACTTATGACACTTTGATTAATTTTTAAGGTAATAATGAGGTTGTAGTGTCACGCACCAACCTTCTGCTTGTGACAATTGCGTAAGTCCTGAATCAAATAAAAAAACAATAATACACATCAAAAACCCCTCTGAAAATTCCAGAAGGGTTTTGC
>NZ_JAYGHM010000012.1:0-38536 GCF_034931125.1 Rivularia sp. UHCC 0363
TAACTATTACCCATTCCCTATTCCTCATTCAAAAACTTGAGATAATCGTTACTCATTTCTTTGACTGCTGCATCATAAAACTGCTTGCCGTGTTCAGGTGTTGCTAAAGCGGGGTTTGAACCCATTCTGCCGTCGGGATAATGTTTGCGAAAGTCAGTTGCACCATAAATTCTGTGTCCGCTGGCTACTTCTTGTGATAGCTCGGCAAGTTTTATCGATTCTGGATAAATATACTGTGTCAGTGCAACTTCGGAAGGGGTAGCGTGAGAGCCTTCTTGATCGCCGTATAATTCCTTAGCTAATTTATATACGGTACTGCACATAAACCAGTTACCGAGTTTACATTTAACTTTGTCAGCATTGGGGATCTGCAAATCTGCTAGATCGGCGTATGTCTCGGAAAAAGCAGCTTTGAGAGTGGCCATATTCCCACCGTGTCCGTTGATAAAGTAGAACTTGGTAAAACCAGCTTTGGTCAAACAAGTTACATATTCTTTGATAACTTGAATCATCGTACTGGGGCGCAAGCTAATGCTGCCAGGAAAAGCGGTGTGGTGCAGTGCCATTCCAATATTGATTGTTGGTGCTACTATTGCCTGAGTTGCTTCACCAACACCACGAGCTATAGATTCTGCACAAATTGCATCGGTACCGATTAATCCTGTTGGCCCATGTTGTTCGGTGGAGCCGATAGGAAAAATAATACCCTGAGATTGCTGTAGGTAAGCTTCAACTTCTTGCCAGGTACTAAGATGCAGTAACATTTTTTGGTGATTTTCCGAGCTAATATCCTAATGATACTGTTTCATCAATTAAATTGACGTTGGTTCTTAGTCGTACTGCTGGAAATGGTATTTTTCTGTTTATTTATGCAAATTTTGTGTTGATATCTTGTTCCCAGTCTCTGACTGGGAATACATTACATGAGGCTCTGCCTCACGCTTTACTCCCAACGCGCTAGAAGATTACCGAATCAAAAACCTTACTAGACGCAGAGAGCGCAGAGAAAAGAGAGCGGGATAGGAGTAATACTGGAGGCAGAGCCTCTAAACACTGTATTCCTTGCCAGAGGCAAGGAACAAGTTATTCAAAATTGGAATACAAAGTAGAACCTTTTAACGAGATTCGAGAATAAAATTTTCTTCTTTAATTTAAATTAAATCTAACTAATATTTTGTGCAATCGAGTTTAAATTCTAGATTACTTTGATCCCTAATTATTTATAAGTCGTTTCTCTGCTATCTCTAAACTAATTAAGTACTATCGATGAAATATTTATCTTAGTAAATATATTTTTATAAACGTTTCTAGAAAGTAAATCCAGCTAATCTAAAAACTGCTAATACATGAAAAATACTTTATCAAATTTTAATTGATAGCTGCTAATTACTAAGAGCGAATCGCTAGCTATTATTTTAAATTTTTTGAGCGTCATTACCCCAGGGAAATTTTAATGCTGTTTTCCGCTAAATTCCCCGTTCAAAAACATCCAATTTATTCAGATGTTATTAAAAAGCTTGACGCTCAATTGTTAAGTAAACGACTTTGTTTGAATTAGCTTTTAGCAGTAAGATTGAATATCCTCACCACACTGGTCTACTAAATAACATAAAGCGCGAAAACGCAAACCGACAAACTGTTCGTAAAGCGGATTTATTTTGCATAAAGGTGGGATATGAACCAGTTTACGTCCAAGCAATACGATATCTCGTTCAAATGGACAGTCCGCTGGAATTAATTTGGCAATAAAATGCGCTAATTTACGATTTTGAATTTCTAGAGAATCTAGCCATTTACGCAAAGGCTGTAAAAAGTCAAATTTAGGCTTATTTCTTCGCTTTTGACTTTCAGATTGGTTATTGAATGCGGTAAAATTATTAATTGCTTCTAACATAACTATTGTTAGTTTCCCCTCAGATTGTTCCTAGTAATCCGACCAAAACACTGCAAAAGTATCTAAATATGTTTTATTTGAGAATACTTTCGATATTGATTATCTAACCTCACCATCTGCCTAAAAACTGTTCTGTTTAATACAGAAGCATAAACATAAGATAAAGTTCCCGATTTTTAACTTAATTTTTGGAACAAAATCAAAATTACTTGGTGCAGAATCAAACTTAATTTCATCTATTTAATGTACGCTAGCTATTTCTCAGGCAGTAGTACCTTTAGATAGAATTTCTCGAAAATAAACCAGGTTTTGTTCTTGCTAAAGCTAGATTACACTCTAATCAATCTGCTTCCTTACTACGATTTTAGTCTATTACCTATTTTGCAAAATGTCATGGATTTTACAAATTTTAATATTATTAATAATTTTTTAATAACTATGTATATATTTAAAGACTATGTGAATTTTTGCTGTTACTATTGCGTCCAAGAATGGGAAAAAGAATTACAGCCGATTTCATTTGAGTGAGGTACAAGACATATCGTTATAAGGGAGTAGGGGAATGTACCTCATTTATTTGTAAACTGCTGTAGTAGCGAGCAGAGGAGGGGAGAAGTTATTACCTTTAACCTTTGACCTTTTCCTCTAACTTGCTCATTCCTCCGAAGTAAGCCAACCAAAGCACTACTAGTACCCAGTGGATGAAGATAATTATCCATGCCGAACCCGTCAAAGCGTAGGTTATAGTACAGGTAATTCCGAGTAAAGTTGCCAATATGAGGAAAATCGGGTCGAAAAAGGTGGGATATCCATCTTTATAAAAGCTTTTGGCGTTCAGAGGGTGGTAAATAACGAATATTAGCAGACTCAATCCAGCCCAAATCCATTTCGACCAGTTGACGACTTCGGTGGGATGGGGAATAAATAAAACTCTAAAGAAGAATTCTTCTGTAATCGCGGGTGTTAGTAAGCAGCGTAATACGAAAAATGGGTAATGGATGGGTTTAGTTGACCATGTTTGTAAATGTAAAAATCCGGTGGAAAAGCCTAAAGGTATGGCTATGGCTGCATAAATCAACAAAGCTAAACTAGCAATCAACCAATCATGCCAAGCTGGAATGAAAACGGAAGCGAGGATGCGGTTAAGAATTATTGAAATTATAGACACTTTGGTAAAAGGAAGTTTGATTTGTCCGAATAGGGGTGTCGGTGCTAGAGGTGCAATCTCTGGGTTCCATCCTCCGACTTGATAAGTTTGCAGAAACCACAGTTTCGCACCTTGCTTTAAGAATAAACCGGCTAGCTCATCTTGTGCTTGTCTAGGCATTATTGTCCGCCAAGTTGTCAGTCCAGCCCAAATACTAGGGTCTCTAAAGGGTTCTTTGGTGTCACCGATCCCCGCTAAAATATCTACATTGCTTTGCCAGTCAGCACGGACTATTCCCAAAGGAATTAGCTCCCGTTCCAAAGCTGAACTTAAGGAAGAAAGTTGCTTGAAGCGTAAAGTTTGCGGATGGTTAGGATGATTTTGTAGCCAGCTTTGAATCGTCGGATTTGATTTTACAAGATGCTTGATAATTGCGATCGCGCTGTAAAGTGCTTGGGAGGAGTCTTGAATGCAGGAAGCTGCTGGACTTACAGTAGCATTCCCGGTACCATCTCCCACCCGATAGCGTGCCATCATTATTTGTAATTGACGTACAAATTCGTTTAATGGTGAAATGGTGATGCCGTCAAAGTTGTAATCTTGGATAACTGGGTCAAATTTAACGAGGATATCGGTAACGGGACGAGTTGCCAACCATCCCCACTGCAAGTTACCCATATAGTTTGCCCAAGTTTGCGTTCCGGAAATTATGCCATCGGAGTTATGAGCGTAAATTTGATGATACTTAATTTTAAATTCTAATTCTTTAGTGAAGGGGCTGCGAACTATTTGCGCGATCCCAAATGCAAAGTGTCCGGTAATAGTTTTTGGCACCCCCAAGGATTCGGCTTTTTCACCACCGATACCGCCAAAAAGGTTTAATACTATAGCTTTATCGCCTTCTTGCCATTGAGATACTGGTTGCGATTCCGTCGCGCTGGGATCAATTAAAACTTTGTTTATTTTACCTTTGTCTGTAGCTGCAATATCCCAATATTGTTTGATATACTCACGTCCCGCTTCCATTCCTAAAATCACTTTATCGGGTTGCAGTTGAAACAAGGAACGCGGTACTAATGCCTGGACAGTAAATATACTTTGATTGTTTTTGGCTCCGTAAATATACCATCCGGCATTACCTGCGGGTGAATCTTCTAATTTATATGTTGTTGATGGTCGAATATTCCGCGTGTCTATAGCCTGTTGGGGAATATAAACCGTTTCTTCAATACCGTCAAATTTACCTGATTCCTGGTTATAATGACGAACTTGGAAGAATTCAACTTTATTATTATTTAGTTGATTATTTCGTTGAATTATTTTAACTAAACCATAAAAGCGTCCGGGTGCGAGAACAGGTTCTTGATTAATTTGTAAAATTTGCTGATTATTAGTTTCTATAACTTCTGCATTATCTAAAGTAACAATTACATCATCCTTTGGTCTTGCACCTGCGAGAGACTGTAGCGGCTTTACTTGGGAGCGTTTATTTAAGCGATCGGGGTGAATATTTCCTTGTTTTTGACTTTTAAATGTTGCAGGTGTAAAGTTAACGTCTCTGGTGACAGCTTTGATGTAGGATTTTAACTGCGGTTGATTTTTCCATTCTAAGCGCACTGCTTTTCCAATTAAGTTTGTTGCTGCGGATGGTGCGTGTTGAACTTCAAACCATACCCAGTCGGAATCATCTTTTATCTTGTCTTTTTTAGGTAAAATTAGCCTTCCTACCCAGTTACCGATTGGTTGATATTTGGGATCGACGGTTTGCGTTAAAGGATAATACTGAGGTTGGTTGAAGCTTTGTTGGGAGTGGATTAGATAATTACTTTGTTGACTAGCTAGGAGTTGTAGAAAAGTAAAGCTTGTACAAATAGTAAGTATAATTACGAGTATTAGGAATTTGAATCTTCTTCTGTATATCGACCTCCCGTTTATTGATAGCTTGTAGTTTTGCATATTTAGAGTGATTTTTTATCCCGTTTGAGTAACTAATGTAGAGGTTAACAATTGTTACTTGGTTCGGCAATATCCACAGTATGCTTTTGGGGAAAATTTAGTAGGTTTGTAGTAACGACTCCAATTTTCAGATGAAAGGGCTTAAGCCCTTACTACGATCCTTTACTGTTGTATTTTTAATTATGCACCGTCAACCAATTTTAGATTTTGGATTTTAGATTTTGGATTTGTCCGGACAAATCCAAAATAACCTCGGTCATGTAATATATTCACCAGAAACATATTATCGGATGTTTACATACCATAATTATATTTTATTGTTAATTATTTATTAATAACTGAAAGAAATAAAATAACCATCATGCTGAATCTCAACGACGAATCGGTTCTTGATAGTTGGAATCAAAATGCATCGGCTTGGATAATTGCTATAGAAAACGAAGAAATTGCAAGTCGAAAAATTGTGACAAATAACGCGATTATCGATGCAATTACGAATTATTCTCCTTCAAATATTCTCGATATCGGATGTGGTGAAGGTTGGTTAACTCGCGAATTGACTATTAAGGGAATAGAAGCTTGGGGTGTTGATGGGGTTTCTGAATTAATTGAAAAAGCGCAGTTGATGTGTGGTAAATTTCAAGTTGCTTCCTACGAAGATATTATAAATAGTAATAAGATCCCCCCAACCCCTCTTATAAAAGGGAGGCTTTCTATTTCTCAGGCACCTATTATGAAACAGGGGCTTTTTTCAGGTAGTAAATTTGATGCTGCTGTTTGCAATTTTTCTCTTTTGGGAAAAGAAACTGTAGATAATTTAATTCGTTCGATTCCTAGCTTATTAAAAAACAATCAATTATTATTTATTCAAACGCTTCATCCGGTAATTGGTTGTGGAGAACTACCTTATATTGATGGATGGAGACAAGAATTATGGAACGGTTTTAGTTCGGAATTTAAACAAGCAGCACCTTGGTATTTTCGCAAGCTAGAAACGTGGATAACTTTGCTGAAATCTTCGGGTTTTTCGATTTTAGAGTGTCGAGAACCGATTCATTCAATTACTCAAAAACCTGCTTCGATTATTTTGATCGCTTCATGTAAATAATATCATTTTTATAATAGATACCATCAATTAATCCAATGAAGATTACGATTATCTTCTGAAAAAGAATACAATATATACAAAATCATTATTCAAACCGGCTCTGAGTGGGGGCTGGGTATTTGTCGTCAATATTTGTCTACAACGAGATTTGGGATTATTTTGTCCCTAATTCTTAAATATATTTGATTATTTGACCTCTATCGTGTTAATTCGCTGATTTTTAAGGGAATACTAAAAACAAGAATCTAATCTAATTAGAGTAGCGTCAATAAAACTCTAATCTAATTAGACAAATATCAAGACAAAGCTCTCGTCTATCAAATTTTTATAGAAATTTTTGTTGTGAATACTTCATCCTATCCACTCCCAAAACTACCTAAATTATTAATATGGCTAGTATGGTTAATCTGTCTGCTACCCTTTACTTTAAATCTTTTAGGCATCGATTTCGCTTCACCGACACCACCAGATTTAAGTTTAATTCAGCAAGTAAGCGAAGCAGCGGAAGTTAAGGAAATAATGTATCGCACTTTAGCCGGTAGTTTTCTGCATACCATTTTGGAATGGAGTGCGTTTTGTACGGCGATTTTTACTGTTATTTTATCTTTCGCTCATTTCAAAATCAAAGCAGATGTAACTACACCGATTTTAGGAGTAACTTTATTTTGTGCTGGAATGATGGATGCTTTCCACACTTTAGCAGCCGATCGCTTAATTGAAGCTATTGCTGATAATCGCAACTTGATTCCTTTTACTTGGGCAATTTGTCGTCTTGCTAATGCTTTATTAACAATGATAGGTATTAGTATTTTTCTGCTAGGTAAGTCTAAAAAAATAACCGGAAGTTTTGCTTTTGTTGGATTAATCAGCTTTGCTTTTGGCTTACTTTCCTATGCCATTATTAATATTTGCGCTACGAGTGAAAGACTTCCTCAAACTTTGTTTTCTGAATCTATAATTACTCGTCCTTGGGATGTATTGCCTCTAATTTTATTTATAATTAGTGGTATTTTTATATATCCACGTTTTTACAAAAGATACCCAAGTTTATTTTCCTACGGATTAATTATTAGCGTGATTCCGAATATAGCCACACAAACACATATGGCTTTTGGTTCTAGTGCTTTATTCGATAATCATTTTAATATTGCTCATTTTCTCAAGATTATTGCTTATTTAGTACCGCTAACTGGATTAATTCTGGATTATATTTATACTCATCATCAACTATACGAAACTAATAAAAAATTTCGTCATGAAATATTAGAACGTCAACAAGCAGAAGCTAAACTTAAGGAATTTTCTCAGCGTGAAGATTTACTTAGAAGTCGTTTATCCAGTCAAATTTCTCACTCTCTTGAATTGAGCAGTATTTTTGAAAGCTGCGTTAAAGAAATTTATCAGCTATTACAATTAGATTACTGTAGCTTTTCTTGGTATCGTTGTCATAATCATAGTCCTAGCTGGGATATAGTTTATGAAGAAGTAAGTACATCTAAATTTACTATTTTTGATCAGCCCAATTTTACTCAAAAGAACGAGATATTTTTAGAAAATTTAATTAGCTCAGATAACCAAATAATAAATGACATCTCTACAATTAACGAACCAATTTTTAATAAAATTTTCGCGTCTAAAAACCTGAATTCTGTTTTGACTCAAAATTTCATGAATAATTCTGGGGATATTGGAATTCTTTTATGTGCCTGTAGCGATCGGCGTGATTGGACGCAGGAAGAAGTAGAATTAATTAAACAAGTTAAACAACAATTGATAATTGCTCTCAATCAAGCAGAACTTTATAACAAAGCTCGTATAAATGCAAAACAAGCTCAACAAGCTCTGAAAGATTTACAACAGATGCAAACCCAACTGATACAAAGCGAAAAAATGTCAGCATTAGGTAATTTAGTTGCTGGAGTTGCTCACGAAATAAATAATCCAGTTGGGTTTATTGATGGTAATTTACATCATGCAAATGAATATATTCAAGATTTAGTTCATCACTTGAAGCTATATCACCAACATTATCCAAAACCAGTATTAGAAATTAAAGAAAATGCCGAAACAATTGATTTAGATTTTCTGCTAGAAGATTTACCCAAAATGATTGATTCCATGAAACTGGGAACCGATAGAATTCGAGATATTAGTACTTCTCTAAGAACTTTTTCGAGAGCGGATACTGACAACAAAACCAGTTTTGATATTCATGCAGGTATTGACAGTACAATTTTAATTTTAAAACATCGTTTAAAAGCGAATGAAAAACGTCCAGAAATTGAAATTATTAAAAACTATGGCAATTTATCAAAAGTTGATTGTTTCCCAGGTCAGTTAAATCAAGTATTTATGAATATCTTAGCGAATGCAATTGATGCTTTAGATGATTATAATATTGGACGCAGTTTTGAAGAAATTAAAGAACAGCCAAATCAAATTAAAATTTATACTGAAGAATTAATAGGAAAAAATCAGATTGCTATTCATATTCAAGATAATGGCCCTGGTATATCGGAAAATGTAAAAAAGCAGATATTTGACCATTTATTTACTACTAAAGGTGTTGGTAATGGAACTGGATTGGGTTTATCGATCGCACGACAAATTATAGAAGATAAACATCAAGGTTCTCTGGAATGTATTTCTAATGTTTGTGGGGGAACAGAGTTCATTATTAAAATTTCAATTCGGGATTGATTTACAGGAGGATGGGTAATTGATAATGGGTAATGGGTAATTGGTAATGGGTAATGTACCTTACGGGAAAAAATCATTCTTCTTCAACACCCACCACCGCAGTTTTCCCTCCAATTCCATACCTACTCACACCAGAAACGGCAATATTCTCTACCTGCATATCATTGACAAAATACGAATTATTACTTCCAGGTAAAATCTTTGTAGTCCATTCATCACCCTTCTTGATCTGCACTACCCAAGACTGAATTTGTTGCTTACCTTTGGGTTGCCAATAAAGTCTTATTTGTCCTAACTTTTTATCTTGAATAATTTTTAATTCTGGTTTATTTGGTTTAATGTTATTTAACCAAGGTGTTGCGGGAATTAATGCTGGTTGAGCATAAATTTCATTTTTTAAAGTATCCGCAATTCCATCACGGTTTTCCATCAAAGCTTTCATGCTGAAGTGAATATTCCCGCTAGTTTTTGTAAAACCTCGCGTTGTTCTGATTTGATAAGCTATCTCGCTCGCATCCCAACCTTTACTTTTTTCGTTACTAATGCGACTCGTATAAATTCCGGGAAAAATACTTCTACTTTTTGTATTTTGACTCAACCACCAATTCAATAATACCGGATAACTTTGTGCTGTTTGTTCAATTTTCCAATATAATTGTGGTGCAAGATAATCTAACCAACCTTCTTGCAACCATTTACGAGAATCTGCATAAATCTGCTCGTAAGCGTTGAAAGTTGCTCCTCTATCTATATTAGTAATCCTTTCTGGATAACCCGGTTGCCAAACTCCAAAGGGACTAACACCAACTTTTACCCAAGGTTTCTGTTTTTTTACATCGCTATACATCCGACGTACAAAAGTATTGATATTCTCTCTTCTCCAATCAGCACGATTTAACTTTCCTCCCGTATTTAAATATTTATTCCAGCTAATTTCATCGGGGAAATCTATTATTTTATTTTGTTCGTCACGTTGCGGATAGGGATAGAAATAATCATCAATATGTACTCCATCAATATCGTAACGACGAACCACATCTAAAATTACTTTCAACGAATAATCTTGAACTTGCTTTTCTCCGGGATCTAACCACAGATATTTACCGTATTGTTTCACAAAATCCGGTCTTGTTTTACTGATATGGTTACTAGAAATAGGAGATATCGTTTCGGGATGATGAGCGCGATAGGGATTAAACCAAGCGTGTAATTCTAAACCTCGTTTATGTGCTTCTGTAACTGCGAATTCTAAAGGATCGTAAAACGGTTGTGGTGGTTTACCCATTTCTCCGGAGAGAAATTCCGACCAAGGTTCATAAGGTGAGTTGTATAGAGCATCACTTATTGGGCGAATTTGCAAAACTACGGCGTTTAAGTTTATTTCCGCCGCTTTATCCAGTAGAGAAACCAATTCAGCCTTTTGTTCTTCAGTAGTTAAACCGGGTTTTGACGGAAAATCGATATTAGCAACGGTAGCAATCCACGCACCGCGAAACTCTCTCGTAACGGCAGGAGGTGTGATATTTTCTAATTTACCTGGCTTTGGTTGAGAATAAACGGGAGAAGCAATTCCCAGTAATAGTACGCTAACTAGAATTGCTTTGGTTTTTAGTATAGATGTCATATGTTACAGGAAGATCCACCACCTAGTTAAGATTTAGAATTGGGAATGAAAGTTCCATAGTTTTAGAAATCGGGTAAATTGTTTAATAATTTATCTATTCCACTAAAGGTAGCGAGGATTCCGAAAGAAATTGCCAATAATGAACTGCCAATAATTCCTTGAACTAAAGAAATAGACACATGAAAATAAATTGAACAAAGCCAAGAGATTGCTGCGATGCAAAGTCCAATTAATATACCTATTGAAAATCTTTTGATTGATGGTTGAGAATTCATTTTTAGAATGTAGGTTAATTACACAATTATTTTAGCGATTTAAATAGGTTTGTAGTAAAAGTTTGTAGATTACCCGGCGGTTGAAACCGCGTCTAAACAGGCGAAACCCACCTGCGTGGGTTTATATATAATTAGTCCACGGAGGTGGACTTTGTTTGTGTAGCAGCGGTTTCAACCGCCAGATTTTTAACTGCTGAATAAATAACCCGAATCAAGAAATTTCCACGATCGCCTTACCAATCATCTTGCCGCTATCTTGAGCTTCGTGAGCAGCAGCAACTTCTGTTAATGGGAATCGTTGAGCAATATTATGATGCAATGCACCTGCAACTAAAGCAGTCGTAATATCTCGAATCGCCGCTTGTTTTGCTTCTTCAGGCATGGTATACACCAATATTGTACGGATAACAATATTTCTTAACATCAGCGACAAAATTGGTAAAGCAGGAGCATCATCCGGGTTTGCTGAATATATGGCGATCGCACTGTTAGTACGTAAAACTGCATCGGTTACAAATAAATTCTTACTAAAATCAACATCAACAATACGGTTGATTCCCCGTTTTCTGCCAGTAATTTCTTGAATGCGTTTGACTACATCTTCATTTTTATAGTTAATCATGTAATCTGCACCCGCAGTTTCGGCAATCTTTGCTTTTTCAGGACTGCTGATGGTAGTAATTACAGTTGCACCACCCCATTTACCCCACTGTACCGCATAGTTACCCACGGCACCCGCTCCCCCAGTGACGAGAATCGTTTGTCCTTTTACCGCACCGTCTGCGAATACAGCACGATGAGCAGTCATGACTGGAACGCCAAGACAAGCACCTTCGACGAAACTGGTATTATCTGGTAAGGTAACGGCTTTTTCACTGGGTAGCACAGCATATTCCGCAGCAGTTCCAAATGGTTTTCCCTGTTGGGCTTCATAAATCCAAACTCGTTCTCCAATACGAGAATTAGAAACACCTTCCCCAACACTTTCAATTACCCCCGCACCATCTTGATGGGGAATAATCCGCTCAAATTTCTGCTCGATACCACCCCAACCACCACGGGTTTTTGTATCGGATGGATTTACACCCGAAGCGTGTATTTTGACTCGCACTTCACCAGCACCAGGTTCGGGTATGGGCATTTCTCCATACTGAATTACATCTTGTGCTGCACCTTGTTTTTCGTACCAAGCAGCCTGCATTAATTGTTCGCTCATAGTTAGTACCTTAAGGGAGTAGGGAGTAGGGAGTAGAGGGAATGGGGAACAGGGAACAGTTAATAAATAATATTAAATCCCTTGATATCGAAATTATCTCTATTTCCTCTTTCCTCTGTCTTGAAAAGTTGTTCATGGGGGAGACCCCCAAGACCACACTTTTCGCTGCGCTCTCTGTGTCTAGTAAGGTTTTATAATCCGACACTAATAAGATATTACTTTGCGATCGCGCCAATATTTAACCGTCTCCTCGCGAGGTGCAACAGTAACCAACCAAATCGCTGTATCTGCTCCCTGCTCTAGACCCATATCGGTTTTCACCCAACCGGAGCATATGGCGTTAACGGCAATTTTCTCAGAGCGAGAATTTTGTAGATGATTTAGTTGATATTGTGATTGAGAGATTAGCAATTGATGATTAACAGGCATTTTTATAAAGAAATGATATAAGCTTTCTGTCCCCTATTCCTTTTTTAAATTAAAAACCCAGCTTCTTGATAAAAACCAGGTTTATTGAAACCTAAATTTATTAAAATTCATATAGAGTTACTATATTTGAATACCGTACCCTGCTGTAAAAAGCTTTTAGTATATTAGCGATAAGCCTTCTTGAGAATACAGTTCAAGCTTTCATGATGCTATCAATACCACCAACATCTAACTAATGCAGACATGGTTGCCAGTCCTACTACTCCATTAGCGGTCATTGCATTATTTTTCTGAAACTTGATTACAGCAGCTTTAGTTCTTTCGTCAAAAACACCATTGCTTCTGCAAGAGTAAACACCAACCGTTTTCAAACACTCCTGCAAATTAACTACAGCATCTCCAGTTGAGCCTTCTTTAAGCGTCATAAAAGTATTTTTAACCATGAGATTCTCCCCTTAGTGACAATTACTTAATTTAAATTCTGTTAGCGCATTTATCAAAAACAAATGTCTGTAAACCAATCAATCTTTATACTTTGAAACATTTGTTAATGCTTTACAAGTTTTTTGACTGAAAGTAATATAGATGGCAATAGAAATACACAGATGGTGATTTATTTTAATCGAGTTATTAAGAAAACTAGAAAAGCTTACCGTTGAGACTGGTTAGCTAAGAGTACATATAAGAGCGTTACGATCTAATTTAGTTCGCTTTTCATAGTTTAATTTTATATGCTGACTTAATTAATCCAAACTAAATATTTCCGCAAATCTTCTGTTCTATTAGTTTAATTTATCGAGTAAGATATACCGCGATATTTGAGATTATTCTGTAATTGCTCATTTTGACGAAAAGAAACAGAACGACGAATGCAATAAGGTATACCGCGATAAATTGCAAATATATTGGTTTCGGAAGTTTCTATGGGAGAATTATTATGTTGGTAAGAAACTCCGCGATAAGTTAGTTTCATTGTTTAATCCTGAAATATTTTAGTTGATATAAGAAAAAGAAAAAATTGTATTTGTTCTTTCCTCTATTTATAAATGGGTGCAAATTATATCAACTTATGCAGTTTGAAGATAAAGATTCGGATAATTGCAAGACCCTAACAAAGCAGAATCCCTTTAAAAACTTTATTACCAAAGTGTCGTAACCCATATTGTAAAATATCCGCCACTCTTTTGTTGGGTTACGGTTCAAATATAGATTGTTTGTTTACAATTAATTTTTTGGTGAACCTAACCCAACCTACAAACTACAAACTACAAACTAAGAATTTGAATACATCACAAAGCAGAATCAAAAATTTGTTGTGCTGTAAGATTTAAATCAGGAAATAAGGGAGACACTATTAGCTTATTACCCTGAAATTGAGTAGTTTGATATTCACCATCAACTAATTCGCAAATCGTAATAGTTTGTTGTTTGGGGTTGCCAATAAACCGTTTACCACCCAAAGATGCATAATCGACAATCCAATATTCAGGGATACCCATTTCTTCGTAATCCCCAAACTTGTCGTGATAATCATCTCGCCAATTAGTACTTACAACCTCAACTACCAAAGGAATTGATGCAGATCGAACAAGTGTAGATTGTTTCTTCCATAAAGGTTCATTGACGAGATTGTCATGATTAACCAACACAATATCTGGGGAATAGGTTGAGTCATTGTCAGGAGTTTTGACAAGTCCAGTTTTGGGGATACGGTAAGGTAATCCCTTGTGTAAATACTGAAGAGCTATCTGTCCAACTAAAAAGCCAATCACATTTTCATGTTCGCCAGTAGGTGGTGGCATTTCGACAATTACTCCTTTGTGCAATTCGTAAGGTATGCCATTATTAGGATACCATTCAATGAATTCCTCAAAGGTTGTTAGTTTGTTTATTGCTTGAGCCATACAATTTTAGATTTTAGATTTTGGATTGATTTCTAAAGTTGTTAATGTTGGGTTACGGTTCAAATATATATTGTTTGTTTACAATTAATTTTTTGGTGAACCTAACCCAACCTACAAACTACTACTACAAACTACAAACTTCACTACATCGGTAAACTAAGAGTAAAAGAAGTTTCACCTTCAGAAGCTGGGTTAAGCATCAACTCACCATGATGAGCGCGGGCAATTTCACGGGCAAGACTTAATCCTAATCCAATTCCTTCTATTTTACGGTTGCGAGATGGATCTCCACGATGAAAACGGTCAAAAATTAAAGCGCGATCGCTTATAGAAATCTTGTTCGATGCATTGACAATTGTTACCTGAAGTGAATTATTACTTTGCTTCGCATCAACTTTGATCCAACCGTCAGCAAGATTATATTTAATTGCGTTACTAATTAGATTTTGCAAAACCTGCATCAGTAAATCGCGATCGCCTTTTATTTTCAATCCTTTAGTAATATCAGTTTGAATGCTCAAATCTGGAGCCAACATTTCCAAATCTTCCAACATCTCGAATAATAACTCTGAGATATCCACCTCTACCAGATATAAACTCATTTGTCCCGCATCCGCTAAAGACAGCAGTAAAAGTTTGCGAATAATTGCGCCCAGACGGTGAATTTCATCTAATAGATAACTCAACCGCTGCTGTACTTCACTTCCGGGAGTCACTTGCTGTAATGTTCTTTCTAATTCTCCTTGCAAAATAGTTAACGGGGTTTTCAATTCGTGAGCAGCATCACCGCTGAAGCGAGAAGCTTGATGAAAACTGCGTTCCAAACGTTCCAACATTTGGTTAAATACCCGAATCAGTTCGACAAATTCCACATCTGTTTTTTCAACGGGAATTCTTTTATCTAACCCTTTCGCATTAACTTGTTGAATTGTGGTGGTTAATTGATTTATCGGACGTAACACGCTCCCAGATAACAACCATCCACCAATCGCGATTAATAGCAATACTCCAGGGATAGAAATCAAGAAAATATTGTTAATAGTAGCCATCTCTTGATCGACTACTTGTAAATTAACCGCGATCGCAATCTGAGCATTAGGAAATTTAACTGTACTAATTCTCCAAGCTCCGGTTTTGGTAGACTCTGTAATTAAAGAAGGGGGAGGTGGAGGTAATCGCACGGATGGTTTGCGAGGAGGAATTCGAGGAATTAGCTTTGTCAATGCCAATTTATTAATCAGTAAACCTTGTAAATCTTGATCTCCAATTACTTCTGAGGATTCATAGACTTTATTACCTTCTGCATCAAAGACTAAAAGCGCGATCGGAGTTTGTGTATTTGCTCCTAAGATCCGAGATAGCATTTCTTGATAAATTTGCCATTGGTCTTCTTGGTAAAACTGAGGAGGTTCTCGTCCGGGTGGAGGAACTGCTCGCATCAATTGATTGATGATTTGTGTATCTAAACGGTTAAGCTTTGCGTTGTAAATTTGGAACCAGGAAACCGCACCAAATCCTACTAAAGCACTACCAGCAAGAGTCGCAGAAAACAAAGCAATCCGTAAGCGAAACGAAGAAAATTTCATTGTTCAAGTATCTACTTGACGAAACCGATAACCAACCCCGCGAATACTTTCAATCCAGCCTTCTTTCTCAATCAGGTCAATTTTTTTACGAATCCGCTGAATGCAAACATCTACAACATTAGTATTGGGATTAAAATCATAGCCCCAAACGTGTTCTAATATTTGAGTGCGAGTAAAAACTCTTCCTGGCGATCGCATTAAATATTCGA
Organism: Rivularia sp. UHCC 0363; assembly: GCF_034931125.1. NCBI lineage: Bacteria > Bacillati > Cyanobacteriota > Cyanophyceae > Nostocales > Rivulariaceae > Rivularia > Rivularia sp. UHCC 0363. The sequence continues at coordinate 16,049 of NZ_JAYGHM010000012.1, forward strand.
GCAAGTTAAATTCGCGAGTGGTAAGTTCTATCGCTTTTTGACTACAAGTAACTTCCCTAGTAATTCGATCTAACTTCAAAGCTCCTACAGCCAGAAAATTTTGCCGCTCTCCAACACTACGACGAATCACGGCATGAATCCGAGCTACCAATTCTTCGACAAAAAACGGTTTAGCAATATAATCATCAGCCCCTAAATTTAAACCTTGCAATCGGTCATCAAGTTCGTTGCGAGCCGTCAATAAAATTATCGGAGTATTTCGACCTTCCCGACGCAAATGTTTGAGAATTGATAGCCCATCTTTCCCCGGTACCATAATATCTAGGACAATTGCATCATATTCATTATCCAAAGCTTGCAAATAACCATCATCACCATTCTCACAGTAATCTACAGTAAATCCCTGCTCCTTCAAACCAGCCCGCACAAAGTCAGCAATTTTCGCTTCATCTTCGACAAACAGAACATTCATATATATAGATTATTTTCTCTCTTTCTCTTTCCTCAGCGTCCTCAGCGTCTCTGCGGTTTTTTATAATTTCTTTTCTTCTTTTTGAATAGTTCTATTCTAAATTCGCTACTCATAAACTTAAATTACAAAATTGTAATCAAAGATCGCACTTAACCGTAATTTTGAACTGGCTTAATCATAAATGTAAGCAACTTATTCGGAGTTTAAGAATGAAACTTAATCAAGTCTTGACCTTAACTGCAATCCCCGTACTAATCGGAACATTAGCATTTACCTCAATCAACAAAACCGACGCAGCAGACACAACTCAAATTATTGCTCAGAACCAACCATCCCAAGGAAAGCTTAGAGGACACAAACCTGATTTAAAAGCAGCAGCTACTAAATTAGGAGTTACCGAACAACAAGTAAAAGATGCATTAGGAAAACCACCCTTACCAGATTTTGCAGCTGCTGCAACTAAGTTAGGAATCAGCGAACAACAGTTAAAAGATGCTCTGGGAGTTCCCGACAATCCTCCCGAAGTTAGCGAAGGACAAAGACCACCCAGACCAGATTTTGAAGCAGCAGCAACAAAGTTAGGAATTACCAAAGAACAATTAAAAGAAGCCTTTGGACCACGACCCAAACCAGATTTTGCCGCAGCAGCAGCGAAGTTAGGAGTTACCGAACAGCAATTCAAAGATGCTTTAGGAGTACCCGAAAATCCTCCCGAACGTCCCGAATAGCTGTTAAAATATCCCCCCTTTTTAAGGGGGGTTGGGGGGATCTTGCAGATGTGGAATGCTATTTAATTAATTTTGAATGGTTTGTTTATCCGGTAAACTCTGGGAGACGTAGCACTGCTACGTCTCTACAACAGGTTGGAATTAATGCAGCAAATACTTAAACAGTCACCTCAGATTCTTTATAGGTAGGAAAATCTGTATAACCTTCAGCTGCAAAGGAATACCAAATAGCCATGTCTGGATCGGGATTTAGTTCCCAACCGTTAGCAAAACGCGCAACTAAATCGGGATTGCTAATAATTGATCTGCCAAAAGCAATTAAATCGGCATCACCAGAAGCAATAACTTTTTCCGCACTTTCTCTGTCGTAACCGCAGTTGCCCATTAAAGTACCGTGATAGACTTTTTTAATTTCGGCTAAAGTCATTGGTTCTCCTAATTCATGAAAACCAAAAGCCAAACCGTCAATCATGTGTAAATAACCTAATTCATAGCTATTTAACTGTTGCGCTACATATGTAAAAGTTTCTCGGAAATCAGGAGAACCCATATCATTATAATTACCGTTGGGGGAAAGTCGTACTCCCACTCTATCCGCATCCCATACGGTAAGAATCGATTCTACAATTTCTTTCAAAAAACGATAGCGATTTTCTAAACTACCACCATATTTATCGGTGCGGTGATTGGTTTTAGATTGCAAAAATTCATCTATTATATAGCCGTTAGCAGCGTGAATTTCTACTCCATCAAAACCAGCTTGTTTGGCATTGGCTGCGGCTTTGCGGTAATCTTCCACGACTTGAGAAACTTCTGATGTTTGTAGCGCTCTAGGAGTTTCGTGAGGCTGTTTACCATTAGGTGTGTGAGCTTCCGAACCTTCAATTTTAATTGCCGAAGGTGCAACGGGAAGCTGATTATTTTCCTGAAAACTGCTGTGAGAAGACCTACCCGTATGCCAAAGCTGTAAAAAGATCGGCGTACCTTTCGCGTGTACGGCATCAATTACTTGTTTCCAAGCTTCTGTTTGCGCTTCAGTATAAATACCAGGTGTATGCAGCCAACCATTTGCCTGTTTGGAAATAGTTGTCCCTTCGGTAATTATTAAACCTACACCTGCTCGTTGAGCATAATATTCTGCCATCAAAGCGTTAGGTATCCTTTCCGAACCAGCACGAGAGCGAGTCAAGGGAGCCATTACCACACGGTTTTTGAGAGAAAGATTACCAAGATTGAAAACACTGAGGAGGTGGGAAAGGTTTGTTTGAGTCATTAGATTTTAGATTTTAGATTATGTCCTTCGGACACACTTCGTGAATGGATTTTGGATTAATTAGAACAAAACTTACGCAAGCCCTGCCTTTTTGAGGGGGTTGGGGGGATCTTAATATTCTCCCTTAAGCACAGACATTTTTAACGCTGGCAAGATTCTTAGTTTGTTCCCACCAAGCTTTTAATTTAGGTGTTTGAGCCGTAACTGCGTCAAATTCTGGTGTTTGCGCTAGATAAACAAAAATTGGAATTAGGTAAAAATCGGCAATGCTAATTAAACTATCTACCAAAAAAGGACTGCCGATAAACAAGTCTTCAATTGCTTTCAAAGCTTTTTGGGTAGGTGCTACTGCCTCTTTGACTGCTTCTTTATCAGTTTGCCCTCCCTGACTGGGTACAATTAAATTTTGAATCACAATGGTACCAACAGCAGGAGCATAAAGATAGTTATCAATAATCGCCATAATCTGAAGCATTCGAGCTTGCGTCAAAATATCCGACGGACTATATTTACTACCAGCCATTTTTTCGTTGATGTAGTAAGTAATAGCTGCTGTTTCATAAATTTGTTTTCCGTCTATTTCCATTGTGGGGACTTTCCCAAATGGATGTTTGGCTAAATATTCATCTGTGTTGTTCTCACCGTTAAAGATGCCGATATCTTTCAAGTCATAATCGATATTTGCTTCTGCTAATAACAGTCGCACGGTGCGGACATAGGTGCTTTGGGGTGTACCGTAAAGAGTTAAATTAGGCATGGTTAAAATTAATTAATTGGATTTAACGATTGACTTGACTCATGTCAGCATAGCGATCGCCTGCGGCAGTTCCTTGGGGAGCAACGGCTTCAATTCGATTTAATTCCTCTGAAGTTAAGGTAATCTCCGCAGCAGCGACATTTTCTTCTAGATACTGACGCTGCTTTGTTCCGGGAATCGGCACAATATCATTTCCTTGAGCTAGTAACCAGGCGATCGCCAATTGACTCGCGGTGACTTTTTTGGCTTGAGCAATTTCTTTCACCCGCTCAACTAATTCTAAGTTTTTATAAAAATTGTCTCCCTGGAAGCGCGGGGAATTGCGACGGTAATCATTTTGGGGAAAATCATCGGGACTTTTAAATTCTCCAGATAAAAAACCTCTTCCCAAAGGACTGTAAGCTACGAAACCAATCCCTAATTCCCGTACCGTAGGCAAGATTTCATCTTCAGGATCGCGACTCCACAGGGAATATTCACTTTGCAAAGCACTAATTGGATGTACTGCTTGAGCGCGACGAATGGTTGCCGGAGCAGCTTCAGATAGTCCGAGATAGCGTACCTTACCTTGCTGCACTAATTCTGCTATTGCTCCTATGGTGTCCTCAATTGGAACTTCAGGATCGACGCGGTGCAGATAATAAAGGTCGATGGTATCAATACCTAAGCGTTTTAAGGAAGCATCGCAAGATTGATGTACATATTCTGGCTTACCGTTAAAGCCTCTAGAAGCTGGGTCTTCGCTACGAACGATACCAAATTTGGTCGCTAAAATAATCGCATCGCGGCGATCCTTGATGGCTTTACCAACAAGTTCTTCATTATGACCCTGCCCGTACATATCAGCCGTATCCAGAAACGTTACGCCGAGTTCGATAGCGCGGTGAATTGTGGCGATCGCCTCACTATCATCACGTTTACCATAGAACTCGGACATACCCATGCAGCCGAGTCCGAGAGCGGAAACTTCTAATCCCTGTCCTAATTTGCGTGTTTCCATATTGCTTCTCCGATAAACTTTGTTGAACTATATTTATTTAGTTACTAGCTCTTTAGCAAATAACTCAATTGCTTTGGCATTAAAAGCGGGAATATCGTCAGGGTTGCGGCTGGTAACTAAGCCGTTGTCTTCCACAACTTCGCGATCAACCCAGTTAGCTCCCGCATTCTCTAAATCGGTTTTGAGCGATGACCAAGAAGTTAAAGTACGACCGCTAACAGCTTTGGCTTCAATTAAAGTCCACAATGCATGACAGATAGCAGCAACGGGTTTACCAGCGTCAAAGAACGATTTAACGAATTGCACCGCTTTATCGTTGGTGCGTAATTGGTCGGGATTCGCGACTCCACCAGGAAGCAACAGCGCATCGTAGTCAGCAGATGAAGCTTTATCTATAGAAACATCTACAGAGAAAAAGTCTGCTTTATCAAAATGATTCCAGCCTTGAACGCGGTCATTATTTATGGAAATGATATGAGTTTGCGCTCCAGCATCTTCAAAAGCGTGCTTGGGCTTGGTCATTTCAACTTGTTCAAAACCATCAGCTACGAGGATGGCAATTTTTTTGTTATTTAATTCTTGTGTCATGAGATTGTTAATTCCTAAATGGGTTGATTCTAAAGTTCTTGCTTGGTAGGACGAATAATCATCTCGTTCACATCGACATCCTCTGGCTGCTCGATCGCAAAGGTAATTGCACGAGCGATCGCATCGGAATCGATAGCTACGGAGTACATTTTATTCACATTTTTAGCTGTCTCTTCGTGAGAAATTGTATTGGTCAATTCGGTATCTACCGCACCAGGGGAAATATTTGTCGAACGAATTTCACCGTTGGATTCGAGTCTAATTCCTTCCGAAATAGCTTTGACAGCAAACTTGGTAGCGCAGTAAACTGTACCTCCAGGAAATACTTTGTGTCCCGCAACTGAGGAGAGGTTGATTATATGACCGGATTTTTGTTGTCGCATGATCGGCAATACCGCAGCAACAGCGTATAATACCCCTTTAATATTCACATCTACCATCTTGTCCCACTCATCAACCTTCTTTTCATCCAAAGGTGATAAAGGCATTAAACCGGCATTGTTAACCAAAACATCTATACGTTCGTAAGCTTGATGGGTGGCTTTGGCTAATGCTTCAACTTGAGAGCGATCGGTAACATCTGTAACTTGATACTTGGCAATACCACCATCTTTTTGAATGTCAGAAACTAATTCCTTGAGACTGTCTTCTCTTCTGGCAGCAAGCATTAACTTAGCCCCATTTTTAGCCAATCTACGGGCAGTAGCTTCACCTAGTCCGCTGCTTGCTCCTGTAATAATGACAACTTTGTCTTTGATATTAGGCATGGTTAATCCTTACTCTATTAAACAATTGATAGCGTCTTAGTACTTATCAACTAGTAGACCAGTCGTCTATCAACTAATAAATAGTACTAATTTAAAAATTTGACTTAATCTAACTAGAGGTAGATTTACCTAAAACCTGATGGAATAGAATTTTGACAAAGGTTTGCATCGGTACAACCGATTTCGTCACCTTAGCTTGTAAGATCGCTCCTTCCCAACTCGACAAAACAAACCGAGCTAAATCGTCAAGATTGCGATCGCTATCAATTTCTCCTGTTTCGTAAGCTGCTCTTAGACAGCGAGCAAAATATTCTTCCCAATCAGCAAAAACCTGATTCAGGCGGTCGCGAAACAATTCATTTTGTGCTGACAACTCTTGAGCCAGATTACCAATTAAACAGCCATCAGTACAGTTGGAGGTTTCCATCTCTGTAATTTTTGACTCAAAAAAGTTACGCAGTCGCGTTAAAGGAGAAAATTGTTCGTCTTCTAAAAGATGTTTCAGCTTAGTTTGATATTGAAGCGCAAAATCATCAATAATTGCCACTCCAAAATCTTCTTTACTTGCAAAATAATAATAAAAGGAACCTTTGGGAACCCCAGCAGTGGTTAGTATATCGTTAAGACTTGCCGAATTAAATCCTCGTTGACCAATAATTTCCCTGCCAACACGAATTAGTTCGCTACGTTTATCAGTACGTTTCATAATAATAAATATAGTAGACCAGTCGTCTATTATTGTCAAAGAAAAAACTCTGCGTAACTAGCTTCTCGCGCTTCCAATCACGCATCTGGAATACTTTCCACACCCGTAGACAAAGAAACAATGCCGCCGACAATCGCACAATTAGTATCGCGATCGCCTAAACCGCTAACCGTTAACCAGAGGGCTTCTTCGTAATTGTCTAAATGTTGAGCAGCACACCATAAAGTAAAAGGTACCGTATCCTGTGCTGAAACTTTGGTTCCGTTTCCTAATATTGCAGAAATACAGTATTTTACGGCTAAATGTTGGTGGGTTACGGCATTTTCAATTTGTAACCTCTTTCAATATATTAGAATGCCTAACCCACCCTACGAAGAAAATATAATCCTTGGTTATCTAAATTTAAATTTTAATTCGATGTTGCTATACTTAAAACTTAACTTATTGAAACATTCCTTAATAAATCTCTGACTTATTGATGCTATTATCAATAAAGTAACAGCACAATAGTAGTTACAAAATGTAATACCTATTGATATGCTTGCGAAAGTAATTAGCAATTTTAATTTTGTTGCTTAAAAGCTGGATAAATCATGGTTAATTTGTAGTACGCAGCCTGTTTTTTGAACCTATTTTTGATAATTTACAAAACTTAATCCAATTTCCGTTTACATAAGTTAGTGTTAGATAAGCATCTATTTGACTTAAGTAGTTAAATTATGGGATAATTTAATATTTTATTTAACAATTTTTAGTTTTCTGATTGCTATACCTGTGAGCAAAACTTTCTGTTAATTTGCCTTACTTAATTTCGTCATGCTCCCGTAAAATCGAGTAAATCGACAGCGCCATTTGGGTATTATCCGTGTAATAACAAGGTATTTCCTCAATAGTGCGAGATGCAATAATATTTTGAGCAACATCAGGATATAGAAAAAACTTTTCCCCGAAAGCATCCCTAAGCGATAAACATTGCAAGAAATTAAAAGCGCAAATCATGGGAATATCGTTTGTATTTGACACGAATAGGACTTAGCAAAAAGGCACATTTTTTCTTGTAGGGTGTTGACTTTGTAGAAAATGCGTTAAAAAAAGTTTGAATTTAGCGTCACGAACCAATCGATTGATAATGGTGCGTGACGGCATCTGTAAATTATTTCGTTATGCTCGATAAATTATTTTAGCCGTCACAGCACCCTACAAAATTTGAATGATTTTTTAGCGATACCTTCGGTGAGCTTCACTTAACGCCATTTTGATTTTATTTTTGCTTAATTCTTTCTTTGAAGGGTGCTGTGACGGTTACGACAATTTATCAAGGTAACGAAGGAATTTGAATTTACCGTGACGCACCATTATTAATGAAATATAAATTGTGCATGAATTTTTAGCTCCTAAAAAGTTACAGAGTCAACACCCTAGTGTGTGACACTTTTCCTTTATTTTGAACGAAATAATCAAGTTTGTGATGTCACGCACCAACTGGGTATTGTGACAATATCCTAAGTCCTGATGAATTAAAAAATGAATATATTGTTTTTCTGTAAGGCACATTTAAATATTCTTAGGAATCAACACGCTCAAAGATATAAACGTTGTCGGTACCAAAATTCATATTGCGTGCGGGAGAAGTAACAATTATATAGTAGATAATTAATACGGAATAAAACCACAATCTTGTAATCAATCCTGTAATTAAACGAGCAAGCATAATAGACAAAGCTAATAAAGGGCAGCCACAATACTTTAAAGTGCATTGCCTTACCACGAACTTATATCCTTTAATTAACATAAAAAAAGGAAGCCCAAAAACCTCCTTAAATATTAATTACGAATTACGTTCACCTTTCTGTGTTCCCGTTCACCGCAAGGTGTCCCGTAGGGAAGGGTATTACGAATTAATTAAGTTCCTTTCCGATTGCGAATATGCTCTGGCATATGATAGCGATCGCCTAAAATTTCCAATAGCGGACCATGAACATCAAATGTAACCATACTTACTGACGCGACTAAAATATTAACTCGATAGCGATAACGTCCTAAATCAATTCCTAATAAACTGCAAAGCATAATCCGAATCGTAGCTTTATGAGAAACTACTAAAACATTACCTTGGGGATGTTTATCCTGAATTTCGGCAATTACAGGCATCGAACGGTTGGCGATATCCACCGCAGTTTCTCCACCTTTGGGCGCATTCCAAGCCGGTTCTGTCAACCATTTAACATAGTTTTCAGCGTAATTTTCTTGAGCAAACGCTTTACTTTTATTCTCCCATTCGCCATAGCTACCTTCTCGAAGTCCATCACGCAACTGCATATCCATACCGATCGCATCGCAAAAAGGCTTTGCGGTCGCAACAGTGCGCTTCATCGGACTAGCATAAACGGCTTCCCACTTCAGTTTTTGATAAACATCAGCAAAAGCCTCCGCCATCTGCACCCCTTCCGGAGTCAACTCCGCATCAGTTTTCCCGCAAAAATTCCCACTTTGACTAAAAGTAGTTTCTCCATGTCGCAGTAAATATAAATTGAGAGCCATAAACCAAGCAATAAGGTACCTAGCAATCCTATCGAATATCATTAGAAAAATAAGTTAGGAATGAAGAGTTAGGAGTGCGAGCGTCTCGCTCGCTATCAATCTTACTATGCCCAATGCCCCATGCCCAATTACGCATTACCAATTCCCTACCTAAAAATAGTAGTCGGGGCTACAGGTAAAATGGCATCGTCAAATCCTCCCACTTGATTAGTTCTTAAAACCCATGCGGTAGCACCTTGCTTGAGAAAAATTTTCGTGGTTTCGTCCTGCGCTCTCTTAGGTAATACAGTTCGCCAACTTCTGAGCATTTTGGTCGCAGTTGTAATAATATTGTCGTTTTTATTGTTAGTTCCAAATAAATCTTTGGCATTTTTTTGCCAGTCTCGTCGGACAATTCCCAGAGGAATTAACTGTTTTTCTAAGATATTTCCTAAAGAGATTAATTCGTTAAAATACTGAGTCTGCTTATCTTTCGGATGCTTTTCTAACCATTCGCTAATCTTTGGGTTTGACTTTACTAACCTTTGAATATCGTAAATTGTGGAGTAAAGTGCTTGGTTGGAATCTTGAACGCAGGAAGCTGTGGGGGTAATCAATGATGCACCTGTTCCGTCACCGACGCGATAACGGGCTGTAATTTCTCTAAGTTCCTCGATAAATTCTGTTAAAGGAGATAATTTAATTCCATCAAAATTATAATCGGTAGTTATCGGCTCGTATTTCACCAAAATATCACTAACGGGACGAGTTCCCAGCCAACCTCTCCATAAGGAACCCATGTAAGCAGCCCAAGTTAAACTGCCGGAAATAACTGCTTCTGGATTGTGACAATAAACTTGATAGTAAACGATGTCGAAGCGTAATTCTGACGTAATGCGATCGCGAACTACTTCTGCAATCCCGTAGGAGAAGTGACCTGGAACCGGCAACCAAGCCGCTGCTTCTGCTTTGCGACCACCAATACCACCAAATAAATGCATCAGTAAGGCTTTTTCTCCCAATTGCCATTGAGACACCGCGTTTTTTGCGTTTACCGCATTCGGTGCGAGTAAAACTGTTTCGCAATTGCCTTTTTGCAATTTAATGTTTGACCACATTTCGTACTTGATATATTCAAATACTTGCTGTAATTTTACAATTACCTTTTGTGGTTCTACTTTTACTAAAGCACGGGGTTCAATCGCTTGTACTACAAATGTTCCTTCGGCATTAGGTGCGCCGTAAATGTACCAACCTTGGGAATTTAGGGGCGATATTTCGATATCTCGATTACTTGAACGAGCAACTCCCTGGATGTCTTGCGGTACTTGGGGTATGCAGAGGATTTCCTCGCGTTCTTTGTCAAAGTTTTTTATGGCTTTATTGTAGTGATGAACTCGAAATAAATCGCTTTCTAACTCTATTCTTGCTTGAATTTTTACCAAACCAACAAAACGTCCGGCAATTTGCACGGGTTCTTCTTTAATAACTAAGTGTGTCTCTCCCCCTGCATCTGTTTGTACTTCTGGCTGCAATAGCATCACGCAGACATCATCTATCAGTCTTGCACCAGCTAAAGATTCTAGAGGGTCAACCTGAGAACGACCATCTAATCTAATGGGATGAACTTTACCCGCTTGATGACTCTTTTTCGCTTGCTTGGTAAAGTTAACGTCAAAGCTGACCCGTTTGACATATTCTTGCACCTTTTCGTCGTTACTCCACTTCAACTTTAAGACTTTACCAAGCAGGTGCAGATATGAATCGGGAGCATTTTGCACTTCAAACTCTACAAAACGCTCGTTTTTATTTTCTGTCGGTAGAATTAAGCGACCGCTCCATTCTGCAACAGGTAGATATTGCGAGTTAACTGTTTGATTAATTGGATAATAATTGCTATGGAACAAAGGTGAACTGCTGTTAATTTTATAGTTCGACGGTTTACTTTGTGTGGACTTATTGGTCAAAAATCGAGCAACTATATAACCAGTAATTAGGCAAATTACAAATATAATTACGTTCGTCATAATTTTAATAATTTAATAATTTAATAATTTTGGTTCTTCAGTACATAGTATGCTAAAACTATCGGTTAAAAGCTTGAAAAGCTTACTGGACAAAGGAAACAAGCTGTATAACTTGAAATTAATAGTAAATACTAAATTTTATTCCCAATTCCCAATTCCCTATTTTTATTATTCTTCTAGCATACTAAGTACAAATGAGCCATAATTTTTGATAACTGCTGAAAATTGTTACGCCGTAGTTTACTTTATTTAATTGATTAGAAAATATAAAAAATTGTGACTTGTATCATCTTAACGTGTAATCGGACAGCGTAATTACTGTATTTTTAACCTACGTAGAAATTTAAAAATAAATCTGATGGTACGAAGAGTAAAGATGCTTAAGAAACTTACGTTTAGCTATGGTGTTGCGATCGCAACTTTAAGTTTATTATTAACAGCAGCCATACCTGGTGTTGCTTCAGCAGAAACCGTGATGCAAAAAGTAAAGCGCACGGGTGTACTGAGTGCAGGAACGAGTAAAGATGCTTTTCCATTTGCCTATAAAGATAATCAAGGGCAATTAATTGGTTATTCGGTGGATATGCTTAACCTAGTTCAGCAGCAGCTAGAAAAAGAATTGGGTAAAAAAGTCCAACTTGAATTAGTCGCACTCAGCCCAGCAGAACGTATTGCGAATATAGTTAACCGAAAAGTTGATATTGTTTGCGATGCTAGCAGCTTTACGTGGGAACGCGATCGCAGTGTTGATTTTTCTTTTAGCTACGGTGCAACTGGTACTAAACTATTAGTTAAGAAAGCAAGTAACTTAGGTACTCCTCAATCGTTAATTAGTAAGCGGATCGGCGTTTTAGCAAAAACCACAAATGAAAATGCGATTAAGCAGGTACAGCCACAAGCAAAACTAATATATCTCAAAGATAGAGCGCAAGCATATACTGCTTTGCAGCAAGGAAAAATCGATGGGTTTGCTGATGATGGTATTCTTTTAGAAGCATGGTTGGGCAGCAAACAAAATTTGAACAGTTTGAATAGATTAAATAATTTTAAAGTTGTGCCAGATCATCCCTACTCTAGAGAAGGTATTGCCTGCATGGTACCTGAAAACAATTCTGATTTTCTTGATACGGTAAATTTTACCTTCTACGGTTTTATGCAGGGATTTGTAAATAATGAAAGTCGATACGTAACTATATTCGACCGCTGGTTTGGGCCGAGGGGAGCAATTCCTTTAAATCGCGATTTACGAGAACTAGCAGTGGAAACTATGCGTATAGTTATTGATTCCCACCAAGATATTCGTTAAAACCGATCAATTTATTCCTAATGAAGTATTGAATATAGTTCCAGTGCCACCTTAATATATTATTATACCGCCAATTTACATGAGGTAAACTGGCGGTATATAGGGAACACACTGAACACATGGATAGTCTTCCAGGGAAGAAGAACTACTCAGTTTGCTAGTAAATTGGGTATTTGATTGAATCTTCATTTTTGCATAGACAAATAGTTGCATTCAATGGCAGTTAAGCCAGTTAATAAATTACTTGAAATATTTATAAGGCAAGTTAGGTTCTCTGCGCCAGCATAAACGAGTAATACGGCGTGAAACTTAATATATAAGGCTGTTGCGTTATTTAACAGAATATACAATTATTCGCAAATCTAATAGTGCAAAGCAGCAAATTCGTAGTTAAGTACGATAAGATTTTTCGTACAAACGCTCTTTGTATTTACCAAAATGGAAGCAGGGAAGCAGAAGCGAAGACGAGGTATAATACTGACCGCAAGCGGATTAAAACGGCTGCAAACTGCGATAAAATCAGCCCAGATTCAGGAAAATGATGGTGTGCGTTTTACTCAGGAAGAACTAAGCCGTCGTATCGGAGTTTCCACTAATACACTATCGCGATTATGGTCTTTAAAAACGGCAGTAGATTCGCGATCGCTAAAACTTTGCTTTAGCGCTTTCGATTTGGAGTTAATTGAATCGGATTACAACGTCTTTGAAGTAGAAAAATTTGAAAATGAAAATATCGAATATCCCAGTAGACCTTTACCGCTATACTCCAAATTATATATTTACCGTCCCCCGATTGAGGAATTAATTGAACGAGAAATTCCCCGTCCTGGCTGTATAATTCGCATCAAAGCCCCTAAAGGAATGGGCAAAACTTCTTTAAAGTACAGATTGTTAGATTATGCGAGATCATTGGGTTATCTTACAGTAGATCTAGATTTAAACTTAGTAGATGGTGATAAATTTTTAAATGTAAACGTTTTTTTACGCTGGTTGTGCAGTATTGTTTCCAGAAGTTTAGATATTGAACCCCAACTTGATGAATGTTGGGATGAAGAAATTGGTAGTAAATTAAGCTGTACTCTCTATTTTCAAACTTATATATTAGAAGTTATTCATAACCCTTTAGTTTTATCATTTAACGAACTCAATCGCGTTTTTGAATATCCGCAACTCGCTGAGGAATTCTTACCGTTATTACGTTCTTGGCATGAAAATGCTCATTATAATTTCATTTGGCAAAAATTGCGCTTAGTTGTAGATTATTCAACTGATATTTATGTTCCTTTAAACTTGAATCATTCACCATTTAATATTGGATTACCAATGTAATTTACCTGAATTTACTCAAGAACAGATAGAGGAATTAGCAGCACGTTATGGGCTAGATTTGCAGCAAGGACAAGCTCAAAAACTAATGAAAATAGTCGGGGGACAACCGACTTTAATTAATATTGCACTTTACCATTTAAGCCAGCAAGAACTAAGTTTAGAGCAGTTATTAGAACAAGCAAGTACAGAAGTAGGAATTTATCAGGATTATCTGCGAGAAAAATTAGATGATTTGCAAAAAAATCCGGATTTAGCAGCACAATTCTCTACAATACTCACAGCAAGACAAAGCGTAAATCTTCCACCGATAGTTGCTTATAAATTAGAAAGTATGGGATTAGTTAAATTCACTCCTGATGGTGCAATCCTTAGTAGAGAACTATATCGTCCGTACTTTTCTAAATATTTAAATGATATTGTTTCATAAAAAAAAAGGACGCGATATTATCGCATCCCCTCAACTCTTCTACTTTCAAAAAACTTCTCAAATTTGAGAAAATTAATTACGAAATATTACAGAGTTGGAACGTATTGTGGTTTTTCTGGTACTTCAGCATATTCAGCCACAATTTGACGGAATTCTTCACCATCAATGGTTTCTTTTTCAATTAATAAATCAACTAATCTATCCATCAAGCTGCGATGGTCGCGCATCATTTGTAGCGCGTTCTCATAACACTTTTCAACAATAACGCGAACTTGAGAATCGATCCGAGCGGCAATTGATTCGGAATATTCCGAACGTGTCGTCCAGTCGCGCCCAAGGAACACTTCTCCTTGCTGACTTTCTAATGATAGAGGTCCTAAATCGGACATCCCAAATCGCGTTACCATTTGTCGTGCCATACCAGTTACCTGTTGCAGGTCATTTCCGGCACCAGTGGTAATTTCATCTCTACCAAAAATTACAGCTTCAGCAGCACGACCGCCCAAAGCACCAGTAATTCTTGCTTTCAACTGAGAACGGCTAATTAACCCTTGGTCTTCACTAGGAGTAAACCAAGTTAAACCCTGTGCCTGTCCGCGAGGAATTAAGGTAACTTTTTGTACTGGGTCGTGGTCTTTAACCAAAGTTCCGATCAAAGCGTGTCCGACTTCATGGTAAGCAATCAAACGCTTGCTCTTGCTGTCTACCAAAGGTGTACCTTCCATACCAGCAACTACCCGGTCTACAGCGTCATCAACTTCTGTAAGGGTAATACCTTCTTTGCGTCGTCTGGCAGTGAGAATTGCTGCTTCATTGAGCAAATTCGCCAAATCAGCACCTGTAAAGCCAGGAGTCCGACGAGCGATCGCTTCTAAGGATACACCTTTATCTAATTTCTTGTTACGTGCGTGGACTTGCAGAATTTCCAAACGTCCTTTGATATCAGGTGCATCAACCATCACCTGTCTGTCAAAGCGTCCGGGACGTAACAACGCTGCGTCTAGTACGTCAGGACGGTTGGTAGCAGCAATAATGATAATGCCAGTGTTACCTTCAAAACCATCCATCTCGGTCAGCAACTGGTTGAGGGTTTGTTCCCGCTCATCGTTACCACCACCGATACCCGCACCGCGCTGTCTACCTACAGCGTCAATTTCATCAATAAAGATGATACAAGGAGCGTTATCTTTAGCTTTCTTGAACAAATCGCGGACGCGGGAAGCACCTACACCCACAAACATTTCCACGAACTCGGAACCAGAAATACTAAAGAAAGGAACCCCCGCTTCTCCAGCGATCGCTTTTGCGAGTAAAGTTTTACCAGTTCCCGGAGGTCCTACTAACAATACACCTTTAGGAATACGTGCGCCGACAGCGGTAAACTTTTCAGGCTGCTTAAGGAAAGTAACAACTTCACCGAGTTCTTCTTTCGCTTCTTCAATCCCAGCTACATCATCAAACATAACTCCGGTTTTCGCTTCCATTTGAAAACGCGCTCTGGATTTACCAAAATTCATAGCTTGACCGGGGCCACCAGGAAGATTGCTTGAACGACGGAACAAAAGAAACAGTCCGCTAATCAATAAGATTGGGAAAATTAAATTGCCTAACAGTCCCCAGATAGCTCCATCATTTCTTGCAGGATGGGCATCAAAACTGATATTTTTTTCTTTGAGCTTGCTAATCAACTCTGGAGCGTTAACAGGTAAATCCACCCGCACGCGCTGAACCCGGTTTTCCAAGGCTGGATCGACAGCTTCTACAATCGCCGTTCGACCACCTTCATATAAATCAACCATAGTCACTCGGTCGGCATCCAAGTATTCCAGAAAACGACCATAAGTCATCCGGGTATTAGCTGTATTTTTACCCATATCAGCAGGAGTATTGGCGAACGCTCCCTGCCAAAAGAAAAAGCCGATCACTAAAGCAGGTAAGGTCCAAAGAACCAGGACTCTCCAAGAGAATTTCATTTTAATTTGCCTCTAGATACCAATGGGATGCATCACCCCGTTAACATAAGTTACGTGAAAAGGATGTATATAAATCCCCACTTTTTTAACTTTCATCTCTTGTATGACTTGCCTTATGAGCCTTATTGAGCTATAAGACATTTGCCAAGAAATTATTATTATTCTTAATTAAATGTAACTTAATTTTAAGACTTTTTACCAGGAGATGGGGGGATAGGGGGACAAGGGGACAAGGGGATAGGGGGACAAGGGGAAATTTAAACTATTAACTCTCAACTCCTAACTATTCCCCATGCACAATGCCCAATGCCCAATGCCCAACTAATTACTTAATTTCGGTAATCTTCAAAGTGTAGGGAAGATACTGTTCTTTTTTATAGGAACCGATCCAAACTTGGTAGTCTCCGTTGAGCCATTCGCCGACGATACCGGGGTTTTTACCTTCAAATTCGTCGTTACACCACATACCACCTGGACCTTTAATAATTAAAGTTGTATCTTCAGGACTTTCTATTACTAGTTTCATATAATCGAATTTACTTTTTAACCGTAGGGTGTGGTCTGGTTCTTTATCCACGTACCCCGTACAGGCTCCTGTAGGCGTATCTGCTCTTTGTGAAATTTCTTTTGCTGGTATGCTACCACCGCTCATTCCGCGAACTGTTAGGGGGTCTTTTGATAAAGGATGCCCGATGGTTATATCCCCAAAGATAGGTACAGACGCTTCTTGAGCGCTAACTATAGTACTTATTCCGGATGCTGCTGCTAAGGATAAGAATACAAATGATAGCTTTATTGCTTGACTTATGAATTTAATAGACATTTTGATTACATTTCTTCCTAAGTGTTTGGAATGACATTAAATTTACACATACGGTTCCCTATAACTCAGAGTAATTAACTATCCTGTGGGAAACTAATATTACACGGTAAAAATATTAAATTTTAATAATTCATAATTATTGCTTTTGCGAATTAAGAATTATACTCACTCGAATCTCCCTTTGCACAGAATAAATAAGGACGCATAAAATGCGCCCCTAGTTAGTTATTCCAGACTTTGGTTTAAGCCACGGGATTCTAATGATTTTATTTATGGAATTTTAACTAGTACAAGACGGCGGAAATAAAGCTACCATTTCAAATGGCACAAAAGCCTATAAAACAAGCTTTCTTTCTTTTGACTTTTGACTTTTGCCTTGTTGTACTAGTGGTCTGTCCCATTAGTTGTACTGGGTGTATTGTAATTACCCAAAATGATTTTCCCCTCTGCTCCCTGCTCCTTACTTTCATTAGCTAGCGTCGATCGCCTTTTGTAAACGCAGCTTGTCTGAGCCGTTTTGACTCAACAGTACCCAGGATTCAATCAGATCCGGACCGTTCATTTCTCCGGTTAAAGCAGCTCGCAAACTCCGCATTAATAAACCTTTTTTGATGTTTTGCTCTTTAACTACTTGTTTTACTATGTCTTTGGCATTCGACTCATTAATTTGGCTTAGCTGTTGATTATCTAAAGCCGCAACAACTGCTTGAAGTGAGCTTTTCACTTGTTCTTTTTGCAGTTGCTCTAAAGCTTCGGAATCAAATTCTACTGTTTCGGTGGAAAACATTTTGGCAATGTCTACGGCTTCGGTTAAACGGGCTAAACCGGGTTGAAGTAAAGCTACTAGTTGTTCAATCCAAGCGCGTTCTTTGGTCTCGGTAAATTTATACCCGGCTTCTGACCAAAAAGGTATCAGCATATCGGTAAGTTTATCTACCGGCATACTGTGAATATACTGACTGTTAATCCAGTCTAGTTTCGCCCAATCAAACTTCGCACCGGCTTTATTAACGCGATCGAAATCAAAGCTCTTTGCAGCTTCTTCTAAGGTAAATATTTCTTGAGTAGAATCCGGAGACGACCATCCCAACAAGGTCATATAGTTAACCAAGCCTTCCGGGGTAAAACCCATTTTCTGAAAGTCAGAAATTGAGGTAACACCATCTCGTTTGGAAAGTTTACGTCCTTCCTCGTTCAAAATCAAAGGAGTATGAGCAAATTCTGGAACTTTGGCACCAAATGCTTCATACAGTAAAATTTGTTTGGCAGTATTCGCAATATGGTCTTCTCCGCGAATCACATGGGTAATTTGCATATCCATGTCATCTACCACCACAGCAAAGTTATACAGCGGCTGACCGATACTATCTTCAGCAGCACGAGCGATAACCATATCACCCCCCAAGTCGCGACCTTGCCAAGTCATCTCTCCCCTTACCAAGTCGTTCCAAGTAATTTCGCGACCGTCTTCAATTTTGAAACGAATTACACAGCTACGTCCTGCGGCTTTAAATTCCGCTTCTTGTTCTGGTGTCAAGTTACGATGACGGTTATCGTAACGAGGTGCTTGATTTTTGGCTTTTTGAGATTCCCGCAGCGCTTCCAACTCTTCAGAGGTGGTGTAACACCGATAAGCCAATCCTTTATCTAGTAAACTTTGCACTGCTTCTTCGTACATAGACAAGCGCTTAGTTTGAAAAAATGGGCCTTCATCCCAATCCAACCCCAACCAACGCAATCCTTCGAGAATATTCTCGGTATATTCGGGACGCGATCGCTCTGTGTCAGTATCTTCGATTCGTAAAATAAATTTACCGTCATGATGACGAGCAAATAACCAGTTAAATACAGCAGTTCTTGCCGTACCAATATGTAAATTCCCAGTTGGGCTGGGAGCAATACGCACTCTGAAAGTCATACAGTTAAATTATTTAAGATTTTACCACTTGCAATTTTAAGGTAACTATCCGTTGAGATTTACCCGATTATTGTGAGTGTCGCGATCGTTGATTTTGATTTATCTAATGAATAATTGCAATAGCTAAATAGGTTGACGTTGAAAATTGTAATTAGGATAAGGGAGTAGGGGATAGAGAGTAGCCAGTAGGGGTGAGGCTTTGGAGCCAATTTACTTAGACAAATTTAAACCTTTACAATTTTAAAAAAGTAAAGGCTAATTTTCTGTGATGCAGATTCACTATCTGCAATAATTACTCAAGTTAAATATTGATTAACTTATTTAACCTAAACATTTCTGGATTAGAACGGGACCGACGGGGCTCGAACCCGCAACTTCCGCCGTGACAGGGCGGTGCTCTAACCAATTGAACTACGGTCCCATGCATTTGCAACTTTCTAAGTATCCCTCTTCTATGGCGGTTTGTCAAGGGGCTACTTGAATTTATTTTGGGAGGAGAGTGAAAGGGATGGAGACAAGAAGACAAGGGGACAAATGCCTAATCCGCAATTAACTTTTAAATAAGTTACTGAAAAAATTAGAGAACCAGCGCTTTATATTTGTTTTCTTTTGCGGATCTGCTAATAATTTTTGCAGAATTTTCGGCTTGGTTTTTTCGTACTGTGCTTTGAGAATGGTTTTACTTTGATTGGATGAGATCAAGCTTTTAGAATGATGACTCGTTTCTAACCAAGTTAATAATTGTTCGCGTTGGTGGGGTAAAATTGTGATTGTCGTCACATGAGCGCATTTGGTTGGTTCTTCTAATGCAAAAAGTAGTAGGTGATAGTAGCCTTTTTCTGCTAAGTGTCTAACTATTCTTTCTCCTTGTTTATCTTTAATATCTAAGAAGTAAGATAGCCAGCGCGTTAAAGATGAATTTGGTTCGTGTAGAACTGTTACCCACATAATCATCGGGTAAAGATTAATTTTTTGAATGAATTCTGTAGTATTTTTTTTATCTAAAAAAAGCAAAATTTCTGCTTGGGGTAACATTGCCCAAAATGTCGGTATTTTACCTTGCACTGTATATAATAAGTGAGGAAAAGCAATTGGTGCTATAGGCTTATTACCGGGCCATTTTTTTTGTAAACAAATATGTTTGGAAATTAATGTTGTTGGTGTTAAATCTACCGATGATTTTTGAGGTAATTTATCATCTTCTTCGATAGAGTCGTGGGTTTGACGTTGAATTAATTCTAGTTTATCTAATATTTCGGTAATATCTTGGGGTCGATTTTTAATTTCTTTGGCTAAACAACCCATTACTAATTTTTCTAAATCAAGAGGTATATCAGCCTCGTTGATAATTTCATTTAATGAAAGCGGGATTTCAAAACGGTGGGCTTGATACCACTCACCGAAGGAGTTACTTTTTAGCTCAAATGGATGCTTTCCACACAGCATCTGATACATAATGATTCCCAAACTATAAATATCGGAGCGTATATCTAATAGTTTGCGTCCTTCCATATGTTCTGGAGCGGAATAAGGTAAACTACCCATAAATGATTTAGAAAGTGTTGCTCCAGCCCTTTCTTTTAAGAATCTGGCAACACCAAAATCTAATATTTTGACTGTTATTCCTTTTTTTTCATCTTGAGTAATAAAAATATTTTCTGGTTTGATATTTCGGTGAACAACCGGGAAATTTTTCCCTTTAACATTCACACCTTGATAAGCACATTGTAAACCCAAACAAATTTGACGAGCTATATCAAAAAAGTTATCTAATCTTAAAGGTTGATTGTCGATCAATTCTAATAAATTTTTCCCTTGAAGATATTCCATTACGTAAAATGGAATTTTATCATCAGTAATGCCGTAACCTAATATACGGACAATATGTTTACTTTTACGTCCTAATTGAGAGCTAATAAAAATTTCTCTAGCAAAGCGTTGAGATATTGTTTGATTATCCAAGTTTAGCGATAGAACTTTTACTGCTACTGGTATTCCAGCGTTGGTACAATCTTCTGCTAAATATACTTTACCTCCTCCCCCTTTACCAATTAAGTCTCTGATTAAATAGCGATGATTTAAGAATTTTCCAATATAAGCATCTAATTCTGTTTTATGTTTTTGAGTTAACATTTTATTGACTTCTTGTTGCAACATAAATCAATGAATTAATACATTTTCAGGTTTGGGAGAAAATCGGCATTTACTACTAACAATCAATTTTTATTAATACATATAAAGTTTTAACCAAGTATACCGAGATTTACAGGAAACACACTAAACATTATGTAACACAAGCAACTAAAGATGCCTATGAGAAATTTTACGGAAACAGTTTTTGCCCCTACGTGGAGTTTGGTAAATATTCTCAGTGGATATACTGCGATCGCGATGCTGTAAATCCTGGCATTTATCGCTGAAAGCTTTTGATTGCAAGCAATCTAGATAAGTATAAAATTAGTGTCAGATGAGCTAGATTTTATCTAACTAAATTGCTATTTTGAAGATATAAGAGGAAATATACGGAGCAAGAGAAGGAGAGGAAGCAGGAGTTTATGCTTAGGAAACGCGATCGCGAATTAAACGTAAGAGTCTTTCAAGTCGTGATTCTATCTTGAGTTGGAATGCTAAAAATTGAGTACGTTGCAGGTTGTTAAAGTTATTGTCGCTAACTAAAATTAATGAGGGTTGTCCGTTTGGTAAAGTTGCACCCATAGTTAAACCTTCGGTGTTATCTAATGCAACTTCTAAGGTTCCTAAGTTTAATAAAAGTTTTTTCTTTACAGGTTTAATTGTGTTCAAATCAACTTTTTTCAAACTCTCGATATTCTGAATATCGTCAGCATTCTCTAAAGATACTTTAAATAATGAATTTACAAAACCGAAACCTGTAAAAGTTCTTTCTATACTTAAAAAATGTCCTTGATTATCGAGTGCGATTAAATCGGTTAAACCGCTAGAAAATTTACCATTAAGTTTGAAAAATGGTTTGACTTTTTCGGTAGAGTAAAGAAATTCTTTTTCTACTTGTTTAGTAATTAGGTTATATTGCAAGATTCTAGACAAGCTTCCCTGATTAGGTTTAGCTTCTTCACCATCCTGGATAAGTGCATTTTCTGTAGCTGTAAATAAATGCTTGTTATCAGGTGCGATCGCGAGACTCTCAAAAGCCAAGTTGTTGCGAATACCCTGCTTTTTATCTTGAGACGGTAAATATTTATCGGGTATGGTCAAACTAGAAATTTCTTGTCCTGAATTAAGCGAAAACTCTTTGATAAATGGATTTATCCCTGCAAGAGCATCACCTTCAGATGATACATAGATTGATGAATTATTAGTTAAAGCAATTCCTTCTGGGTCTATAGTTCCAGCAGGAAATGTTTTACCACTTCGATCTTTTAAAGTTGTTACCGCAATAGGTTTAATACTGTTACTTTGAAACGAATCTAGATTAAGATCGATATTAAAAGTATAAAATCTCGCAGGTGATTTTTGAGAGCGGTCATCGGATATCGCATAATAAAGTTGGTTTTTACCATCATAAGTTATTCCCGATAACCCTCCTAATTCAGTATTTTTAAAGTTTGTACCAGTCGGTAAAGTTGCTTCTCCGATGAATTTTATACCCGTTACTTCAACAGCAGAAGTTCTGAAGTTGCTGAAAACAAACCCGGTAATCAAAATTGTGACAAAGAAAATAATAATTAGGGGTAACTTAAATAATTTTCTAATTCTCACAGCAAACTATTGTTAAGAAAGTAAAAGCCACAAATACGATATCACAGGAAAGGGATGGGGGGACAAGGGGATGGGGGGATGGGGAGATAAAAAGAATTTTAACCTTTAACCTTTGACCTTTAACCTTTGACCTTTG